>WFMQ01000053.1 GCA_015488995.1 Nitratifractor sp.
ATCGCCGTCACCCTCCACGCCCCTACGCATACCCCATCCTCCACGACGACCCCCAAAACCCCTCGACCCATATCCAAACCCAAAACACACTCAAAGCACCCCCACCAACCAAAACCCCTCCCATCTCCTCACAAAAAACACCCAAAACCATCCCCAAAAAAATCACACACAAAGCCGACCAAGAGGATCAATGCCAAGCAACTCTTCGCCCACGTACACACCACGCACTCACCACAAAAGAAGCACCCTGCCCCCGCCAACACATCCCCAGCCAAACCCAAGCCATCTCACAGCAATCGCACCGCACTCAAGCAGCAACAAGCACGCGATAAGGGGATCGAGAACCGCTACCTTGCCCACGTACAGGATCAACTCTATGGGTGGCCGGCTCAAACCAACTTCGCCGGAGCTGCCATCACCATAGGTCTCACCATCCACCCCTCCGGTCGCTTCGACTACGTCGTCCTCCAACACTCTACCAACCCCGACTTCGACCGCACCATACTTCAATATCTCAAACAACTCCGATCAACGGGGTTCGGCCCAACACCCAAAAAGAAGCATTATAAGTTCAAAGTGGAGATTGTCGCGAAATAACGGAGTGATCGTGGGCTGGAGATTGATAGACCCCATACAACACCACCCCCCAAATCATCACCACGATTGCAAACGCCATCAAGACAACAAACGCTCCGATGTCCTTGGCTTGACCTGCAAGCGGATGGTGCTCCTGTGTGACGAGATCAACGACCCGCTCGATGGCACTGTTGATCGCCTCGGCAAAAGGGATAAGCCACATCGAGACAAACAGGATGAGTTTTGAGGGGAGAGGAAGCGGGGCAAAGACCAAACCCACTGTCACCAAGAGGATCGAGAGGATTTGGATTTTGAAGGATGTTTCTTCACGCAACATATTTTGAAAGCCCGATAGGGCGTAGGAGATGTTTTTGAAGAGATTAAATGTGGGCTTGTTGGTCTCACCCATGATAGTTCGGGCTCTCCTTGGTGATGGTGACATCATGGACATGGGACTCTTTGAGCCCGGCAGCGGTGATCTCGACAAATTCAGCTTTTTCCCAGAAGGCGGGGATCGACTCGGAGCCGCAGTAGCCCATGGAGCTGCGCAGACCCCCGATCATTTGGTGGATCACGTCGGCGATCTTGCCTCGATACGGCACGCGTCCTTCGATCCCTTCGGGGACGAGTTTGTCGGCGGCGGTTCCTTCTTGGAAATAGCGGTCGGTACTCCCCTTGGACATGGCGCCGATGGAGCCCATGCCCCGATATTCTTTGAATTGGCGGCCGTTGTAGATGATCATCTCACCCGGTGCTTCGTATGTCCCGGCCAGTGCCGATCCGAGCATCACGCTGCTCGCACCCACGGCGAGGGCTTTGGCGACATCGCCGGAGTATTTGATCCCCCCATCGGCGATCACGGGCACACCGAGGGGATTGGCGACTTGTGCCACTTCATCGACCGCTGAGATCTGAGGTACCCCGACCCCAGCGACGATCCGTGTGGTACAGATGGAGCCCGGCCCGATCCCGACTTTGACGGCATCGACTCCGGCATCGATGAGATCTTTGGCGGCAGCACCGGTGGCGATGTTGCCCGCGATCACGTCCACATCAAGCTCGGCTTTGATCGCTTTGACGGTATCGATGATCCCCTGTGAATGGCCGTGTGCTGAGTCGAGGACGATCACATCGACACCGGCTCCTGCCAATGCGCGTGCCCGGTCGATCTGCCCCACTCCGATGGCCGCCGCGACACGGAGACGGCCAAATTGATCTTTGTTGGCATGGGGATACTGCTCTTTTTTCTCGATGTCTTTGATGGTGATGAGTCCGATCAGTTTGTCGTCAGCATCGACGATGGGGAGTTTTTCGATCTTGTGTTGCTGGAGCACTTTGGCTGCCTCTTCGAGGGTCGTCCCCTTGCGTGCTGTCACCAGCGGAGCGGATGTCATGACCTCTGAGACTCTGAGGCTCATATCGGTGATGAAACGCATGTCCCGGTTGGTGATGATCCCGATAAGGGTGTTGTCCTCATCCACGACTGGGACACCCGAGATGCGGTACTCCCCCATCATCGCATCGGCTTCCCCCACGGTGGCATCGGGTCCGATAAAGATCGGATCGATGATGATGCCGCTCTCGCTCTTTTTGACCTTTTTCACTTGGAGTGCCTGTGTTTGGGCATCCATGTTTTTATGGATCACACCGATCCCGCCGAGGCGTGCCATGGCAATGGCGGCTTTGTACTCCGTGACCGTATCCATCGCCGCTGAGACAATGGGGATGTTGAGCCCAACATTACGGGTGAGCTTGGTGACCGTGCTTACTTCTTTGGGGAGGACGGTCGAGTGCTGGGGGACCAGCAAAACATCTTCGAAAGTCAAGGCTCGTTTTTTGATACGCATTAATGGGCTCCTGTGGTGGTATAATTGATCGCTTGTTCGAGGCCGAGGGCTCCGTCGAAGAGGGTGGCTTCATCGAAGGCTTTGGCGATGAGTTGCAGGCCAATGGGCATCCCCGTCTCGGGATCGTCGGCCACGGGCAGCGAAAGGGCGGGGAGTCCCACGAGGTTCGTGCCGAGGGTATACATGTCGCTTGTGTACATCTCGAGCGGATCGGCCAATTCACCGATCTTGGGGGCAACACTCGGGGCGACGGGCGAAAGGATCAGATCGGCCTCTGCGAAGATCGCATTATACTCATCCCGGATCAGATGGCGGACTTTTTGGGCTTTGAGATAATAAGCATCGTAATACCCGGAGCTGAGGACAAAGTTTCCCAGCAGTATCCGCCGCTTCACCTCTTCGCCGAACCCTTCGCTGCGGGTCTTGAAGAAGAGCTCCTCAGTGCTGGTAACCCCCTCGGCTCTCCGTCCGTAACGGATGCCGTCGTAGCGGGCGAGGTTGGTGGCTGCTTCGGCGGTGGCGAGGATGTAGTAGGTGGCGATGTCGTACTTGGTGTTGGTCATTTTGCGATGGAGGATGGTGTGTCCCGCTGCTTCGAGGGTCGCGACCGTCTGGGCGAAGGCGGCCTGGATCGCCGGATCGGCTTCGGCGATGTAATTGTCGATCACGGCGACGGTGAGGGTACGCGTCGGATCGATGTGCCCGTAGATCGGCTCCTTCTCAAACTCAGCCGAGGTAGAGTCTTTGGGATCGTGCCCTTTGATCGCATCGTACAAAATCGCGGCATCTTCGACATTCTGGGTAATGGGACCGATCTGATCGAGACTCGAGGCATACGCCCCCAGCCCGTAGCGGCTGACACGACCATACGTGGGCTTGAACCCCACCACACCGCAATACGCGGCCGGCTGGCGGATCGACCCTCCCGTGTCGCTGCCCAATGCTGCGATCGCGATCCCCGCTGCCACCGCAGCAGCTGAGCCGCCGGAGCTCCCACCCGGGACGCGTTCAGAATCCAGTGGATTACGGGTCGCACCGTAGTAACTGCTCTCCGTGGTCGATCCCATCGCAAACTCATCCATATTGGCCCGCCCAAAGGGTGCGAAGCCGGCCAAACGCAGATTTTCGACCACCGTTGCATCGTATGGGGCGATGTAGCCTTGGAGGATCTTCGAGCCACTGGTGACCCCCCACTCTTTGACCTGGATGTTGTCCTTGATGAGGATGGGGATACCGCTGCCGCTCTGTTCGAAACCGATGTAGGCGTTCAGGTCACTGGCCTGCGCAGCCGCCATCATCTCATCACGCAATGTCTGGATCGCTTCGGGGGTCGTAGAAAGGGCTTCTTTGAGGGTGATCACACTTTATCCTGTCCGGTAAAATTGATAGGGATTATAGCGAAAAGATATTGTGGGGCGGGTTACGCTCTCCCTTTATTTCTCCTGTGCGGCATAGAGCCCCGTGACAATATCCATGGTGTGGAGGATCTCATTTGATTTTTCATAGATGAGCGTGGGGATGAATTTGGAATGAGGACGGTTCATCACCTCAAAGAACATAAAGGCCACACATGCTTTGCTGAGCAACATTTGGATTTTGGGTGTGCTCATCTCGGATGCTATGAGTTTGTCAAGTGATGCCTTGAAAAGCTTCATCGTATCTGCCATTTTCTGGTCAAATTTTGGATCATCGATCCCCCAGACTCTGAGCATGTAGAGGCCGGCCATCCGTTGGGAGAGCATCCGTTGGCGTCCCGATATATTGATGATCTCCCCAGAGACTTTCCCCGTCTGCTTGGCAAACAAGCCTACCGCTTCATCGGACTGCTTGAGCAGGGCTTCCAGTTTCTCTTGGAGCCCTTTGGCATCCGCTTTCTTGGGAGGGTTGTGGAGCGTTTTTTTGATCGGTAGCCAAAGGGTTTGAACCTTTTTGAGACTCGCCGCTGTCTGCGGATCCGTATTAAAAGCCATCAAAGCATCGAGATGTGTTTCAAAATCGGTCATGATGGTTGCGAGATCCTTCTGAGGCTCCCCAAAGGTATTGTGCATGCCAATCATGGCATAGTCCTTGAGCATGCGCTGAGTAAACATCCGTTGTTTCCCTGCCACATCGACCGCCACCGAGAGGTTTTGGATCTCAAATCCGTATACAGCCGTCCCAAGAATCCAGAGACTTATCCCTATCCATATTTTTGCACGTTTCATGAAGATATCCTTTGTCTAAGTTGTGAGGGTCACGATCAATGGTAACCCATCAAAGCGAATGGGGGTCTTGTATCCCCTTGAGCTCCCGCACGGCCTCAGCTATATTATCCTGTCGCATGAAGTGCTCACCGACAAGGAAGGCATCCGCACCTATTTGGCTCAACGCCACCACCGTATCGTGATCGTGGATCCCGCTCTCGGCGACGATGATCTTGGAGTTGGGGATGAGGGGGATGAGTTTGCGGCTAAGCTCCATATCCATCTCAAACGTCTCGAGATTGCGGTGGTTGATCCCGATGATGTTGGCACCGGCGAAGATCGCTTTGGTCAAATCCACCTTGTCGTGCACCTCCACGAGCACCTCCAGTCCGAGATGCATCGCATAATCGACCAGCTCTTTGAGCTCCTTGCGCCCGAGGGCTTTGGCGATGAGGAGGACAAAGTCAGCTCCAAACGCCAGCGCCTCAAGGATCTGATACTTGTCGATGATAAAATCCTTGCGCAGGAGGGGGAGACTGACGTAGCGGCGCACCATACCAAGGTACTCTTTGTCCCCTTGGAACCAATGAGGTTCGGTGAGGATCGAGAGGGCACTGGCACCGCCTCGCTCGTACGCCGAAGCGATCTCGATCGGATCAAAATCCTCCCGAATGATCCCTTTGGAAGGACTCGCTTTTTTGACTTCGGCGATGATGCGGTAGGGGTTGTCCTCTGTCGCCTTGAGGGCACCGTAGATGTCTTTGGGGACGAAGGGGTTGAAAGAGAGTGAGCGTCCCAGCCACTCCATGGGGTAATCGACCTTCCGTTTTTCGAGGTCGGCTTTGGTTTTTTTGATGATGGTATCGAGGATATCGGCCAACGGTTTCTCCTAATGCTTTTTATGGTTTAGGCAGGCAGTGATTGCCTTGTAGTGATCTTTGATTTCCGGTTCAGACATCCCCTCTTTTTTGACGACGCGGCGGATGAGGGTGGCTGCCTTGCGGCAGTGTCCTTGTTTGTAGAGTCCCCAAGCGAGGGAATCGAGATAATAGATGTTTTTGGGATCTTTTCCGAGTGCTTGGCGCACCAAATCAACCCCTTTTGCGACATCCATGTCGTGTTCGATGAGGGTGTAGCCATAATAATTGAGGTAGATGCTCTCATGGTTGCCCTCAGAGATCCCACGCTCAAAGAGGCGACGCATCGTGTCCAACACCTTCGGCGTGAGGTGATGCTCGTCGCGAGCCTGTTCGTAGGTGAGGATCGCTTCTTCGGAGAGCCAGCGCGCCCGGTGGGTGTCGGCGTAGCGTTTCTGAGCCAAAGTAAGTGCCTTGGCGTAGAGTCGGTTGTCCTTGTAGACACCGTAGAGGAGATCTTCGTTCCCTTTGGTGCTTTCCAAAAAGTGTATCAACCCTTGGGTGTCTTTTTGATAGAGTGAAATTTCGATGATTTTTTGGAGGAAATACTTTTGTGGGTCTTTGCGGTAGAGCTGTTTATAGAGGGCAAGTACCTTACCGATCTGGGAATGTTTGGCATACATTTCGATGAGTTTGAAATAGGTGCCGACGGATGTTTCCGGATCGCGGGCGATGTGTTGCTCGAGGATGGCCGTCGCTTTCTCGGGCTGTTGGAGTTTGAGCGAGTAGAGTGCGGCGATCTGGAGGGCTGTCTGTTCGCTTGGAGATTGGGCGTAGGCTTGCTGGAGCAGTGTGAGTTCCTCAGCATACTCTCCGAGCTGGATCTTGAGTGCGCCAAACTCTTGGAGGTCTTCGGCATCGACGTTCCCCTGTGTCAAATAGGTATCGACGATCGTGTCCGCCTCCGAGAGCGCATGGGTCTGGATGTAGAGGGCGGCAAGGATGAGATAGAGTTTTTGGTCATGGTCAGCGGGGTGCCGTTTTACCCACTGGGTCAGATTGGTGATGGAGCGTGCTTGGTCTTTTTGTTCCGAGAGCGCGTCTTGCGCTTCTCGGAGGAGGTATTCTTTGTTGTCGGTCAGGGCAAAAAGCTTCTCAAACGTATCCCGGCTGGTGGCAAAATCTCCAGCATTCTCACCCAAAATTGCCTGGATGATCAACTGATCTTCGCTGGGAGATGATGTGGGGAGTGGCGTGGATCCTCCGCCAAGCTCCGCCGCAGTCGAGACCGTGCTCACTGCCAAAAACCACCCCATCAAAAATGTTATATAATTCCAGGACATTCGTCTCTCACCTCATCTTCGTTTTGCTTGTACGACTCCCAGAAGGGAAACGTGCGGCATTGTCTCGGGCGTACCGGATAGATCGTACACCGCAGCTGCGTCGTGTCGAAAAACACACACGCATAATTCTCCTCCCCGATCTGTTTTTCGGTCAGAGAATAGCGGTGCCTCACTTTTCGGAGATACATTTTACCAAAATCTTCAACGCTTAATTCTAAAAACGCTGCCATTTGTTCGATTTCTTCATATTTTGCCCAGATGTACCCACTCTCTCCAGTGCAGCACGCCCCGCCACACGCCGCACATGCCGAGGGATCAAAGCCATACGTGTACCCCTCTTGGTGCAAAATGGAAGGTTTGGAAGTGAAGGTGTTCATGCGTTGTTCCTTGTGTTTGCATTGCATAGTCTATGCTAAGGCTGGGACTTTGGTCCCACAGAAACCCCAAACGTTATCCACGCCAAAGCAATACGCTGACGCGTTTGTTGGACTGAAGTCCCAGCCCCTGATAACAGTATTGGCTCTATTGACGGGACGAAAGTCCCTGCTCCTTATTCTCGATTCTCTCCCCGCTGATCACGTGCGTCCCCGCCCGATCAAACGCCTTCTGTGCCTCGGGCAGATAGCGATCGTCGGCACCAAAGACAATCAGGGGCGGCAGTACATTCAACATCGCCTTGGAGTTGGCTCGTGCTGCGATGAAGGCGATCTTGGCTTCCCGGTCAGCCTTGGGGTGGACGAAGCGGATCGTCTCGGGGTTGAGCTTGGCTTCGCGCAGCTCAGAGAGTATCCGATCGACCTGCTTGGCATCGTAGCAAAAGAGCAGTCGCCCCCGTGGCCGCAAGAGCCGTTTGGCAGTCTGGATCAGATCACGGCTCGGGAGGTGGTGGGCATAGCGGGCGATGTTGAGTGCTTCATCCTCACTCTGTGTGACGGCATGGTCATAAAAGGGAGGATTGGAGACGATCCAGTCGTAGATCCGCTCTCCAGCCATCTGCCCAAAGTCACCGACCTCAGCACGCACCTCCAGCCCATTGAGCGCATAATTGTGCCGGGCGTACTCGATCATCTGTGGTTGTTTGTCGATGATGTCCATCGCCACCGGAAAATCCTGCGCCACCAGCAAGCCGACGATCCCCACACCGCTCCCGACATCGAGCACCCGTCCCCGAGGCGAAAACTGTGCGACAAAATCGGACAGGAAAATCGAATCGCTATTATATCGATAACCGCTTGGTGGCTGATAGAGATACATGATGCCCTTTGATTTATTCACTCAAAAGTATTCTACCAAACATTTGGTACAATCACACCATGATAACACAACATACCAACCCTCTCGAAGTCACCTCGACCGATTTTTGCATGCTGGATTACCCATGTGCCTACCTCCCTGATCGCCAGGTGCGGATGCATTATCGTCACATCGAGGAGGCCACACCGGAGTTTGGCTCGGCAGTGATCCAGCGGGGGTGGCGACGGTTTGGGAAGTATTTTTTCTACCCCATTTGTGAGGGGTGCAACGCCTGCAAGAGCCTCCGCATCGACGTGACAGCCTTCACCCCCAGCCGCTCTCAGCGTCGTGCCATCACCCGCAACCGCGACACCCGCATCGTCGTCCAACCTCCCACCAACACCCCCGCGCACATCCAGCTCTACAACAAATACCACCACTGGAAAGCCGAAAAAGACAACTGGCGCGGTGCGACGATCACTCCCCACGAATACCACGAAAACTTCACCGACGGTGCCCACACGTTTGGCAAAGAAGCCCTCTACATCCGCGACAACCGCCTCGTGGGGGTCGATCTCTTTGACATCGTCGAGGATGGACTCAGTGCGGTCTATTTCTATTATGACCCTGACTACGCCCGCCTATCACTCGGCACCTTCTCCCTGCTGTACCAGATCGACCTCGCCAAACGCCTTGGGCTGCGCTACATTTATCTCGGATATTGGGTCGATGGGTGCAAAGCGTTTGCCTACAAAGAGCGCTTTCAACCCGAGGAGATTTTGGATGGGTTTCCGACACTCGATGAGGTGCCAGAGTGGAAAGGGTGGGAGAGAGATCCTCGTGCCGATACACTCTCAAATAAATGTCCCGAGCACACGAGAGAGAGTCGATGACACATTTGGGGCTCTTGAGAGGGAATGGGAAACGTTTTTGCCATCGATTCATCCCCATATTGATGGTGCTTGTCTCTGTGGCAGGGTGGGGAGCTGCTACTTGGATCGTGGACAGTGGTGCCACCTGCATACCGTTTATTGGTTGTTTCGGAGGATGCAAAAGTGGAAATGGAACTTATAAAACTGTGCAGACTGCTGTCAATGCTGCCAATAGTGGTGACACCATAAAGATCTGCGATGGAACCTACAGTGAGAATGTCAAGGTCACCACAGATAATTTGAAGATCATCTCCGTACACGGTGCGGCAACCGTAACCATCAAAAAGGATTCTGGTCATACCATCACCCTTGATGGGGTTGATAGGACAACGCTTGAAGACTTGACGATCAAAAAGACAGGCGGCAACAATAAAGGGGCAATATATCTAAAAAACTGGTGCGATAATACTCTCATCAAAAATGTTATTCTTGATTCGGATGATGATGGTATATATGTAAAAAACAACATAGGAAAACTTGAAGTTCTCGATAGCAATATTACTGGAGGTGATGGAGGCATAAGGTTAAAGGGAAAATGTGATGAAGCAAATATTTCAAATGCAATCATCAACTCCAGTAGTGTAGGTATCCGCTTTGGCGTTACCAATAATGGTGTTTCTATCCACAATGTTGAGATCAACTCCAGCGGGGGAAAAGGTATTTATTTCTCGGGAGCAGGGCATGGTGATATCAATCTGACACATCTTACGATTGATGCCGATGCCGATGGTATTAATTTTCATGACACACCCGACAATGGTATCATGGTCAGTCATTCAACCATTCACAGTGAAACCAATAGAAGCATCTACTTTTATAAAAAGATTTCTGGTGATGCCCATTTTGACCACCTTTCATTGAGATCCCATGGTACGGGGATTCATTTTAACGATGTTATCAATGACAACATAGCAATAGATAATGTTGAGATCCATTCAACGGATGGTAAGGGTATCTATTTTAAGGGGAATGTCTGGGGAGACTGTACCCTGAGTGATCTCAACATTACAGCCAAGAAGAGAGGTATTGAGACAAAAGGTGGGATCAGTATCAAGCCAAACATCACCCATTCCAGTATTACCAGTACGGAAAACGATGCGGTGTATATCAGCAGCAATATATGGGATGATTTTACGATGCAAAGCAGCTGCGCAAAAACAGAAATTTCTGGTAGCAAATATGCACTCAAAATCAATCGAAACGGCACAAAGTCTACCGTAAAGGGAAACTGTTTTTATGCCCCGGCCGTTAACAGGCTGGCAAGAGCAAAGGAAGCAGGCAACCCCGTCAGCGACAACTATTGGGATGGTAACAGCGGTGACTATACTCTGAACAAGATTAGTGACACTTCGACGCTCTCAAGCTGTCCACTGGAGTGTGGAACGACTCCGCCTTTTGTGCAGCCGATCCTGGATTGGCGTATGGATGAGTGCAGCTGGAGCGATGATGTAGCGGATGTCGGAGACAGCAGTGATCACAACAAAACAGGCACCTCCAAAGCCGGTGCACAGACAGAGAGCAATGCTACCGAAGGGGGTGTCATTTGCCGAGTCGGTCACTTTGACGGAAATACCTCTTACATAGAAAGGGATGATATCGACGATACCCTCAAAGGGACATCATCGATGAGCTTCTGGATCAAAACAACACAAACGGGTGATGATACAGGCTGGAAGGCTCCCGGTATTGCAGGTATAGAGCAAAGTGGTGGAGGCGATGATGTATTTTGGGGATGGATAGACGGAAGCGGTCATATCGGTATCTCAAAGGGTAACGACTATAGTAATTCAGAATCCGCCACTGTAATAAATGATGACAATTGGCACCATATCGTTTTGACACGTGATGCACCTACGGGCAATGTCACCATATATATCGATGGTGTCCTTGACAAATCGGGGTCATCGGAATCGGGTACCGTGGGAACATCCTTTAGCTCTATAGGGAGGATCGAAAATACCAACAGCAGCAAAAACCCCAAATATTTTTCCAGGGATTTGGATGAACTGAAAATATATGACCGTGTACTTTCCGATACTGATGTTCAGCAAATCTACAACAACGAAAAAGATAGAAAGAACTGGGATGGCACAAAACGGAGCTGTACCGTGTGCAAGCAGGCACGTCCCATCGCTGACTATCGGACAGATGCGTGCAGCTGGGATGGATCAACTGGCGAAGTAAAAGACAGCAGTGGCAACGCTCTTGACGGCACAGCTCAGGAGGCTACGACGGAGGCAAATACAACGGCGGGAGGGGGGATGTGTCGTGTCGGAGACTTTAACAACAGTTCCGGTGACAACCAATCGGTGTCGGTACCGGATGACGACCTCTTGAGCCCCCATGCTGGTGCGAGCGGACAGATGACCGTGATGGCATGGGTCAAAGCCAACGCTTATCCGTCGTCCGATCAGCAAGGCAGGGTGCCAATCGTCGCCAAAGGTGATGATAGCAATTGGGAGTACGCGCTGTATCTCTACGAGGGGCACGGGGTCGGATTTTCGGTGTGGCAGCTGGATGGCAACAGCTACGGAGAGCCTGCTGACGGGGATCTTTCGTTGCACGAATGGCACCATTTGGCAGGGGTGGTGGACAAATCCTCTGGTAGGGTTGCTGTCTATATGGACGGTTCTCTGGTCGACGAACTTACGGGATCAGGCAGCTCAGGTAACGGGACGTCTCCCCTCTATCTCGCGAGGAGGGGGAGCGGGAATCATTATTTTGATGGGGAGATCGATGAAGTAAAGATTTTTGACCAAGCCCTGACCCAGCATCAAATCCAAACGATATACGACCATGAGCGCACGCAAGAAAATTATGATGGCACGGTGAGACACTGCCAATGCGGGCGCACCCTCCATACGGTTGAATTCAATGCCGTCAGCCGTGCGGCCACCCCTTGCAATGCTGCCCAGGACTGGGACAACAACCTCACCACACAAATAGACGGGAGTGGCTTTCCCCTCTACATCCTCTCTCGTGATGCCACCAGCGGTGATCCCATTGAAGCCAACCTCTCAAGCATCACGCTCCACGGATGCAACACCGGCGACTATGCACAGGATATTCTGAGCCATTTTCCTGCACAGACGCAGGCAGATGGATGTGCAGCCAGTACCAGTGACATCACCGTAAACCACGCCATAAAATGCCTCCAAATCACCATCAAGGGATACGATGCAAACGCCACCACTGATAGCGACACCAACGAATCCAATTCGACCGATGACTTCGCGGTACGACCCGATCGATTCGCAATCACCTCCCCCGGCAGCCACCGGGCTGGTACGCAGTTTGTCCTCACATTTGATGCATACAATCATGACGGAAACGGCAGCACCGACTACAACGAATCTCTCAACAGCAGTTTTAAGGTTGAGTACAACGAAACCCAATCGCAATGCACAAGAGGGGTGCTTAGCCTTGAGGATTTTAATTTTTCCGATGGGGTCAAAGATCTCGACACGCATTACACGGAAGCCGGCGAAATCAATGTGTCCATCCAAGAGACAAACGGAAGTGAATTTGCTCAGATAGACCGCGACGACACATCCGATGCCGACCGCCTCATCCCCTCGTACCACACGACCATCACGTTCATCCCCCACCATTTCGATCTCAACGCTACGATGGACAACTTCGACCACTCAAGCTTCACTTACCTCTCAGAAGACCTCACGATGTCTGCTGCGATCGATGTGGTCATCAAAGCAGAGAATGAACAAAACAACACGACCCAAAACTTCAATCCCCAGTGCTATGGTCACGATGTCAATGTCACCATCGCTCACTCTCAGGTGGCGCGCGACAATGTGAGCCGTATGCTCTCCTACTATACCGATGCCAATGGGAGCAACCACCCCCATGCATCTATTGGCAAAAATGCTCCATGGACGATCGCCTACCCCCAAGCAAACTTTTCAGCGGCAAACAGCCGTGTCAGCAACAATGGAGAGACGAAGCTTACTCTCCATTTTAATTTTGATCGCGCAGTCAACAAGCCGGTCAATCCGTTTGATCTGAACCTTTCAAGCATCACGGTCGCCCAGGGAGCGACCAGCAGCACCGATCACGAAGCCACAGAGGGCAACGCCACCTTCTACTACGGCAAGCTCTACATCCAAGACATCGTGACATCCAAAAGCAGTGTAACCCATACCGCCTTTGTCGAATTTTACGATGACAACTTGACCGACTATGCCTTTATCGGTTACCGCAAACTGCGCACGCTGGGATGGTATGGATTTGCCGATAGGCACGATACGGATCATGGTGCGGTGATCGAGAGCAATGTCACGGATGGGAAGAGATTGGATTCGCCGCCCGATGACACTGTCACGCTCAATCCCGCAGCGAATTTTGTCGGAAACTTTACGATCAGCAATACGGCCGTCAAGACCCGAATCGTCCATGTGGCCATCCCCACGTGGCTCTGGTACGATCCGTACAGTGGCAACCCCTACGACTACACCCCCTCAAGCAGCTGCAAGGCTCATCCGTGTTTCGCGTACCGTTTCCTGACCGATCCGGAGAGCACAGGCCGTGTCCAGAGTGGGCAAGCCAGCGGTTCCGACTTCACGGTCAAAGAGGGCAATGTGACGTACAGGGGGATCAAACTGTTTCGGTAGGTTGGTTGATGGATGATGCCCGCTTATACATCCTCCCGCTTCCACCGATCCGGATCCAAAAATGTATCGTCATCGATGTGTTTAAACGCCGCTTTGACCCGCTTGAATATTTCACCATTTTCCGCTTCCATCTCTGATAGCCATGCTTTGGTCTGAGCACGGGCTTTGGGGACTTTGACGTTTTTGCGCATCGCAGGGCACGCGTCGTCTCCGATGGTCGCGAAGCCATTCTCCTCGGCAAAACTGCGCAGGGGAGCTTCACGGGTCTCGATGAGGGGGCGGATGACATGAAATCCTCGCTCCGCCTTGTAGATCGGAGCCATGGATCGCAGCGTCCCGTTGTAAAACATATTCATAAAGAAGCTCTCCACCGCATCATCGAGGTGATGCCCCAGGGCAACCTTGTCAAACCCATGCTCACCGGCATAGGTGTAGAGTGCCCCCCGGCGCATCCGGGAGAAGTAGCTGCAATAGGAGCTGTTTTCCCGGATCGTATCTTGGGATACGTCGTAGATATTGGTGGTGTAGGTCGCATGGGGGATCCCGTAGGTGCGGCAGTGCTCTTCGAGGGCGGTGTAGTCCTCATCGGGCATACCGTACGCGACGGTGCAGGCTTGAAACTCAAAGGAAAACGGAGCATGTTGCTGCATGTTTTTGAGCAGATGCACCAGCGCGAGAGAGTCTTTGCCGCCGCTGAGTCCCACGAGCACCCGATCCCCTTCGCCGATGAGGCGAAAGGTGGCGTTGGTCTTGCCAAAGGTTCTGAGGAGATTTTTGGTCAGTTTAGCTCTCGGAGGGTGCGAAGGTGTCTTCATGGATCTCCTCTACCATCCGCATCACAAAATCGGCACTCCGCTTGGCGGATGTCTTCAGAAACGCGTCGAAATCAAACTCCGCATCCATATCGGCACTGTCGCTGATGGCACGCAAGATAAAGAAAGGGATCTCCAGGGCACTGCATACGACCGCGACCGCTGCCCCCTCCATCTCCAAGGCATCGGCATTAAACGTCTCACCGATCCACGCTTTGCGCTCAGGATTGGCGACGAATTGATCCCCCGTCGCGATGATCCCCTCCGCGAGTGCTACCCCTTGGTTTTTGGCAACCGTCTTGGCGAGGTCCCGCAGTCGCACATCGGCCCAGATGCACACATCCCCCTCGGGGACATATCCATAAGGGTGCCCAAACGCGGTGATATCCAAGTCGTGCTGTACCACCCCATCGGCGATGATCAAGTCACCGATATTCAGTGCACCGCTGACGGCTCCGGCTACTCCGGTAAACAGGACCACTTCGCAGGCAAATTTTTCGATCAATGTGGCCGCCGTCAGGGCTGAAAAGACTTTGCCGATTTTGGAGTAGGCGACCACCACTTCCTTGTCTTGGTATGTCCCGACATAATACGTATTGTCGGCATAGAGCACCTCTTTGACATGATGGAGCCGGGCGACGAGAGGTTCGATCTCTTCGGGCATCGCACCCATGATGGCGATTTTCATCCCTCCATCTCCTCGACGGCGGCAATCGCTGCATCCAGCGAAGCCATGTCTTGGACGACATAGTGGGGCTTCTTGGTCGCGCGGCGATTGAGCCCTTTGAGCACCCCGCCATGCCCAAACTCAATGTACATATCCACATCCCCATCGTTGGCAGCGATTGCTTGTTTGTACAGGACCGGTTTGACGAGCTGTTTGGGGAGGAGGGTGAGGGCATCGGCTTGGGTGCGGTAAGGCTCGGCGGTGACGTTGGAGATCACCGGGGCGGTAAACGGTTCGCGCAGCATCGCTTCGAGTGCTGTGCCGAGCGGGTCGGTGGCAGACTCAAGCAAAGGGCAGTGGCTGGCGACCGACATATCGAGCAGCAGTGCCCGGCGAGCTTTGGCCTCCTTTAGGATTGGCTCCAGTGCGATGAGGTCCGGTTTGAGCCCAGCGATGACGATCTGCCCTTGGGCATTGTAATTCACCGGCCACACCTTCGCCCCATGTTCCCGCTGTGTGG
>WFMQ01000054.1 GCA_015488995.1 Nitratifractor sp.
GAAGCGGCAGCGATCCCGCTTCGCGCCGGGGTATCCATCCCGTTCGATGCGGGTGCTGGATCGAAAAAATCATCCCGTAGAGTCTCCGCGTAATCCTTCATCAAGTAGAGGGCTTGGCGAAAATTTTTGCTCTCCAAATCATAGAGGATGGCATGGAGGTGTCGATCGGTGCTCATGTTGCGTAGTCGCCGTATCTGGGAATCGATCACCTCATAATCTCCCAGCTGAACGGCAATCCGAATCAGTTCAAAACGTCCTTCAATTTCATCCATAATACTCTGCACTCCACATAAAAATATACGACTATCTTACCACACTCTTGATTAAGAGCACCTCAGTGACTCAACATCAACAACCGTGCACTGTTTTCGAGGATGGCAATGCGCCGGGCCATCTCCACAAGATCCCGATCATGCACATAGATACCGTATCCCCGGATCAGCATGATGTGTCCGGCATGGGTATGGAAGTACCCTGCGATCTCGTGAGGAGCGCGCGCATACCAATCCTCAAACTGCCCCGGATCGATCACCTGCATCTCTCCGCCGAGTTGATAGCCAAAATAGTCTTCAGGGACAAATGCATCGTGGGTCAGTGTGTACGCCGTCGCATACGGGGGCATGGCATAGGCGATGTACTTGGCTTGAGGGATCTGTCCGTAGATCTCCTCATGGATCGGGGTATCAATGCTTGCAATACTTTGCCGGTAGTCGGGGCGGTGACTCTCGATTCGGATCAGGGATTCTGAAGTCATTTCATCAAAAATGGCATTGCGTTTGTTGATGAGAAACGATTCGGCATCAACCCGAGCCGAGATCGAACCATGATATACGCCCAAAAAGTTTTTGCGAAACATGGAGAGAGAGACGTGCCGAATCTCCTCCACAAGGTGCTGGGTATCCATCTCGGTCTCCCTTCGAGGTGCTCTTGAGCATTTTCGTGGTATTATACCACCAAAAAAGGTGCCCAAGATGAATGCTCCACACCTCCCTGTCTTGCTTCAAGAGGTTCGTCGTGTGTTTGTCCCTCTGGCACGGGGGACACTGGTGGATGGCACGTTGGGCTATGCCGGGCACAGCCATGCCCTCCTCGCGGATCACCCGCACCTCCGACTGATCGGGATCGATCGGGATCAGGAAGCCCTTGACTTCTCGCGCAAGCGTCTTGAGGCTTTTGCCGAGCGGACGACGCTGATCCGGGGGGATTTTGCTTCCGTGGTCGCGGGGATGTCCCCCGATGACTTCCAAGGGCTTTTGGCGGATTTTGGGGTCTCTTCGCTCCAGCTTGACAAACGGGAACGGGGATTCAGTTTCGAAAGCGAAACGCTGGATATGCGGATGGATACGCGATCGGCACTGACCGCACATACCGTCGTCAACACGTACTCGCACGGAGAGCTGACCCGTATCTTTGCCGACTATGGGGAGATCCGATCGGCGGAAAAACTGGCCGATCGGATCATCACGGCCCGCACCCAGCACCCCATCGACACGGCACGCCAACTCAGTGCACTGGCCCGCGAACATTTCCCCACCCGGGGCAAGATCCATCCGGCTACGCTGATGTTTCAAGCCATCCGGATCGAAGTCAACGACGAACTCGGGCAGATTGATGCGCTCCTCGATGCTCTGGAGAGGCTTCGCCCCTCCGGTGCGGTGATTGCACTCATTACATTTCACTCACTCGAAGACCGACGGGTCAAGCAGCGATTCAAACGGTGGACACGCTCCTGCGTGTGCGACCCCCTCGCCCCCCGATGCACGTGTGGCAATGACCACCATTTGGGCACCCTGCCGGCACGCAAGCCGATCATCGCCTCCCGAGACGAGCAGCGGAGCAATCCCCGAAGTCGCAGTGCCAAATTGCGCACCTTTGTTTTCAAGGAAGCCCACCATGAAGCCTAATTGGATCAAAGAGTGGGACACCTCTACGACGTTTCTCTTGGTGCTCCTTGTTCTCCTCCTCCTCTCTGTCATCAAGATTTACGTCACCAGCCACATCTATTATGAGAGCCGACACATTCACCGTCTCGAGCAAGAGGTGGCCGCACTCAAAGAAGAGAAAACGCTGATCGCAATGCGCGTCGAAACCTTGCAGTACAAGAGCCAAATCACCGACACCATCTTCCCACTGGAACCCCCTACCACCGAGGAGCCCCCCTATGATCCGTAATTTTCTCCGCTTCGCCATCGAGCGTCCTGTCCTCAACCACATTTTCTTTGTCTTGCTTCTGTTGATGGCGCTGTTTGCCTATCAGAGCATCCCCAAAGAGATTTTCCCTCCGGCTGAGCTTGACAAAATCTCTATCCGGGGTGGCTACCCCGGTGCCAGTGCGGATGTCCTCGACAAGATGGCGGTGCGCTCCCTCGAAGAGGGTCTCAAAGCCGTGGACAATCTCGACAACCTCCGCAGTACGATCCAAAACGGCAGCTTCAGTATCATCGCTGACATCAAACCCGGCAGCGACAATCAATTGGTCCTGAGCGATGTCAAAGATGTGGTCAGTACCGTCCGACGTGACCTCCCCGCCGACATGAGCGATCCGATCGCCAAGATCGCCATCTACAAATTTCCCCTCCTCCTCATCGCCATCTCCGGTGACCAGCCTACCCGTCGTCTCCTCGAAGCGGCCGATGCTCTCAAGGGGAAACTGAGTACCCTCAAAGCCCTCGATGCCATCGATATCCGTGGTGATGCCGATGAGGAGGTGCGTATCCTCATCGATGAGCCGAAGCTTGAAGCGTACCAAATCCCCAAGTTGCTCTTTTACAAAGCGGTCAGTGAGCTCAGTTCCATCTACCCCGCCGGGACGTTTAAACACAACGGCAACCTCATCTACCTCTCCACCGCCAACGGAGCCAAAAATGCCCAAGCCCTCGCCGATACCGAGCTTGACATCGCTGGGAAGCACCTCCGACTCGGGGATGTCGCCCGGGTCGAGTATGGTCTCAGTACCCCCACCGAACTCTCCCATTTCAACGGCCAAGCCAATATCTCCCTCAACGTCACCAAGACGGTCAAGGGGAATGCCATTGCCCTCAGCAAACAGATCCGCACCATGCTGAAGACGTTTGCCAAAAAATATCCCGATCTTACGTTTCAAGTCTACATCGACACCTCCGTCTGGATCCGCAACCGGATCAATCTCGTCACCAGCAACATTTTCTTCGGGCTCATTCTCGTCTTTGGTGCGATGTTTTTGAGCATGAACTGGCGGATTGCGACGGTGGTGGCGATGGGGATTCCGACGAGCTTTTTCATCGCATTGATCGCTGCCGAATATTTCGGTTACAGCATGAACCTCCTGACGATGCTCGGAGCCCTCGTGGCAC
>WFMQ01000055.1 GCA_015488995.1 Nitratifractor sp.
CAGTTGAAACATCTCGGGCTGATTGCACGAGGAAACGGGGTCTATCAAAAACCTCATGCACTCAAAACGGCCGGCGGGCATCGTCGCTACCCCGTCACCCCTGGCCTCTGGAAAGCGGTCGATCTCGGCGGGGGCGTATGGACGTACCATCTGCTCATCCGCGAACCACAACAGCTGGCAGAGACGCAGGCGTTCAACACCGACAATGATCTCCTCGGAGAACCCTTCGCCGACTACGACGACCGGGCGTACATCATGCTCCTCCAGCCTGAGGATGTGCGACGCCGTTTTGCGGGACGCTTTTTTACGATCAATGCCCACGTCTTCGGCCTGCGAGACGATGCGACCGCCCTCCCCTTTACGGTCAGCGACATCATCCTCACCGATTACACCACCTGGGTCGAGCAAAATCGCCGATGCCAAGCCCAAAGGGAACGACCATGAAGATCCTCCTCCTCGAAGACGACCCCCTCATCGGTGAGCAGATTCGGGACTATTTTGAACTCTTTGAGCACAAGGTTATGTGGTACGACAATGGCCTGACCCTGATCGAAAACGCTAACCCCTCCGCCTACGATGTGATGCTGCTGGACATCAATACCCCCGGACTCAGCGGGCTGGAGGTGCTGCGCGAACTGCGTGCCTACAGCATCTCAACCCCGGCGATCTTCATCACCGCCATGAGCGATCTGGACTCCCTCAAGGAGGCGTATGCTCTGGGATGCAACGATTACGTCCGCAAGCCCTTTGACATCGAAGAACTCGAAATCCGGATCGAACACCTTATCAAACAAAACACCGACCATCTCATGACCATTACCAGTCGGTATGTGTTTGATATGAAAGCCGAAAAACTCTACTACAAGGGTACCGAAGTCCACCTCAACCCCCGTGAACGTGCCCTCATCTACCTCCTCCTCAAACACCAAAACCAAATCGTCTCCAAAGAGAGCATCCAGACCTACATCTGGGAAGACCAGACCATCAGCGAAAACACCCTGCGCACCACCATCAAAAAACTCCGCGACAAACTCGATGAAAATTTCATCGTCTCCCATCGCGGGGCGGGATACACCATTGCCCTTTAGGTTCCGCCCCATCAACCGCAAGCGGTTCACCCTCGTGCTGGCGACTTTTTTCTTCCTCTTTGGTCTGATTTTGTTGGTCTCTTTTTTCCTCTTCGGCAACTGGATGATCGATCAAAAGGAGAATGAACAGTTCCGCACCGAGTCGTACCTCCAAATGGACGGCAAAAGCCGCTTCATCGATCTCTACCTCAGCAGCCTCTCCCGGAGCCTCACATCGATCGCTTACAACCCCTATTTCCTCAGCTACGTCGTTGACCCCACCCACATCAACCAAGCCGAGTTTCTCTTCCTCACCATCATGCTCGAACACGACGACTACATGCAACTGCGGTTCCTCGGAGCCGATGGGGTGGAAACACTCCGCTTCGACCGGGACCGCATCAGCGGCTACCCGTACGAAAGAGGGAAACTTCAGGACAAATCCGACCGCTACTATTTCCAAGAGGCCGCCAAGCTCCCCGAGGGGGAGATCTACAGCTCCAAGATCGACTTCAACATCGAAAATGGCCACGTCGTTCAACCGTTCGTCCCTGTCTTTCGTGTCTCCACACCGATCTACTTCAAAGGCAAATTTCAAGGGGTACTCACCATCAATACCTTTGCCAAGACCATTGTCTCCCTCTTCACCGCCTCTCCGATCTTCGAGACCACCTTGTTCGACACCGATGGCTTCTTGATCTACGCCCAAGGGAAATACTACGACCGGAGCGTCCGCCCCAAGCGGGTCTGGGATCTCCTCCCCATCACCGCTGAGCATCTCCCCAAACAACCGCAACAGACCTACCTGTCCGCCCCCCACAAACTCTATGCCAAAACCATCCCCATGGGTACCGAGATCCTCAACGTCGCTTTCAGCCCCAAGCCCGACACCGTGATCACCTTCGGGGAGAAGGATTACCAAAAAGCCACCCTCGTCCTAATCCTCCTCTTCCTCGGAGCGTTTCCCCTCTCGTATCTCCTCTCCCGCCCCATCGAGCACATGTTTGATACCGTCACCCGTCAGCAGGAGGAGCTCCAGGAGCTCACCCGCACCCTCGAACAACGTGTGAGTGAAAAGACCGAAGAGAATGCCCGCAAAGACCGGATGATCATCCACCAAGCCCGTCTGGCGGAACTCGGCGAAATGATCGGCAACATCGCCCACCAGTGGCGCCACCCCCTCACCCGACTCAGCCTCCTCCTCCAAAACCTCAAAGCCTTCCACGCCAAGGAGAAACTCACCCCTGACAAGCTCACCGAGATGCTCACCACCGCCCACGAGCAAATCTTTTTCATGAGTGATACGATCGACAACTTCAAAGATTTTTACAAACCGACCGAAGAGACCATCGACTTCCCGGCACGTCAAGCCTACGACAAGGTCCTCGACATCATCGGCTACGACCTCAAACACAAAAACATCACCATCACCTGCACCACCGATGAAACGCTGATACTGCACGGCAACCCCAATGCCTTGGCTCAGGTACTCCTCAACCTCATCGGCAATGCCCGAGATGCCCTGATGGAGCGCACCATTCCCGATGCGGTGATCGCCCTGCATGCTGCACGCGAATCCGGGTCTCTCCGTATCACCGTCCACGACAACGCCGGCGGCATCCCACCCGATCTTCTGGAGAAAATCTTCGAGCCGTACTTCAGCACCAAAGCCGAGAAAGGCACCGGCATCGGTCTCTACATGGTGCGGACAATCATCCAAGAGAAATTTGAAGGGAGCATCGACGTGACCAACCGAGACGGCGGGGCGCACTTCACCCTCCATATCCCCTTGCCTCATGCGTAAACGCTGGGTGCACGGTTTGATCTGCGAAGCCACCGGTGCAAAATATTACCCCATCGGCATCCATCCCTTACCCAACCTACGCTATACTACCCCCATGAAAATCGACCTCCACAACCACACCACCCGCTGCAACCACGCTACTGGCACCCTCGACGCGTACATCGAGCGTGCCATAGAACTGGGGATCGATGTGTACGGCTTCAGCGAACACGCGCCGATGGATTTTGATGAGACATATCGGGTCTCATTTGCCGATAGGGGGGCGTACGAAGCCGAGGTCCGCGCGGCGCGTAAGCACTACCGTGATCGGATCGACATCCGGCTGGGGTATGAAGTGGACTGGCTCCCAGGACACATGGACGATCGGGTGCTCCAGGCGGATGTGGACTACCTGATCGGCTCAGTCCATTTCCTTGAGAAGTGGGGTTTTGACAATCCGGAGTTTATCGGGGAGTGGGAAGCACGGGACATCGACACGGTGTGGGGGGACTATTTCACGGCCGTAGAGGCGATGGCCGAGTCGGGTTGGTTTGACATCGTCGGGCACTTCGATCTGATCAAGCTCTTCAAGCACCTCCCCGCCACCGACATCCGTACCCTCGCTCGCCCCGCTCTATCAGCCATCGCCCGATCGGGCATGGTGCTGGAGATCAACACCGCCGGACTGCGCAAACTGGTCGCCGAGATTTACCCCTCCCGCACACTGCTTGAAGAGGCGTTTTCCCTCAATATACCCGTTACGTTTGGCTCCGACGCCCATGCCATTACGCAGGTAGGTGCTGGTTACGATCACGCCATTGCCCTCGCCCAATCCGTTGGATACACCGAAGTTGTTACCTTTCGGAAGCGAAAAATGCAAATGGTGAAATTTTAATCACTTCCTCTGACCATCTTCAATCAAGAGTGGCTATAATAATCCCATAAATTTTTTCTAGGAGAAGACTAATGGGTAAATTTGTCAACAATCTCGCCGAGTTTAACACATATTGCGAAGAGAACGAAGTAGAGTTCGTCGATTTCCGTTTCACCGACATCAAAGGGGCATGGCACCATATCAGCTATCGTCGCGGTGCTGTCGATGATGCCATGCTCGAAAACGGTGTCCCCTTCGACGGATCGTCCATCGATAACTGGCAGCCGATCAACGAGTCAGACATGCTCCTCAAGCCCGATGTGGCTACGGCATTCCTCGATCCATTTACCGCTGACAGCACGGTGATCGTTATTTGTGATGTCTACGACATTTACAAAAACGAGCTCTACGCCAAATGCCCCCGCTCCATCGCCAAAAAAGCCCTCAAAGCCCTCGAAGAGGCTGGTGTCGCTGATGCCGCTTACTTCGGGCCTGAGAACGAGTTCTTCATCTTTGACGATGTCAAGATCACCGATGCGGATAATGAGCAGTCGTTCAAAGTCGAGTCGGACGAAGGGCACTGGGCCGATGCCGCCGACTACGGTGAGTACGGCAACATGGGACACCGCCCCCGCATCAAGGGAGGCTACTTCCCCGTCATGCCCACCGACTCTGCCGTCGATCTCCGTGCCGAGATGATGCAAGTCCTCGAAGAGGTCGGCCTCGAAGTGGTTCTCGGTCACCACGAAGTCGCCCAAGCACAGCATGAGATCGGGATCGTCTTCTCCGACATCATCACGGCGGCTGACAACGTCCAAAAGTACAAGTACGTCGTCAAGATGGTCGCCCACCTCAACGGCAAAACCGCCACCTTCATGCCCAAGCCGATCTACAACGACAACGGAAACGGCATGCATGTCCACCAGTCACTCTGGAAAGACGGTAAAAACCTTTTCTATGCTGAAGGGGAATACGCCAACCTGAGCAAAACAGCTCTGGACTACCTCAGCGGTATTTTCAAGCACAAAGAGGCCGTC
>WFMQ01000056.1 GCA_015488995.1 Nitratifractor sp.
CGGACGACGACACCTTGAGATCGGCCCCATGACGCATCGTAATTTCCCCTACATACTCCTCGGCCGTGCCCTCTATCATGCCCACATCGTCTCATCCCGTTCCCATGCAGCACGCGGCACAGTGGAGCTATCGATGGATGCATCATTTCGTGATCGATGGCTTGACGCGGCATCTCGAAAAGCTCTGGAAAAATATCATGCGAAATTTCGCTCAAAAAAAGGGGTGAGTGACACGGTCATAGCGGAGTACGAAGCGTTGATTTATCAGCGATTAGAGAAGATCCTCTGATCGGTTTCGCATGCGAAACGAAACCGTCTGACAGCCAAAAGAGAGTACCATTCTCCCCATGAAATTTCGCATGCGAAACATTGACGACAGGAGAAACCATGATCATCACCATCGCGCACTCCAAGGGGGGGGTAGGTAAGAGCCTCCTTGCTTGGCACCTTGCTATCGGGCTCAAAGTTCCTATCGTCGATTTAGACTTCCAAAAGACACTGGTCTATACCAACAGTCTGCGTGCAGCCAATGGCCACAAACCGATCGAGATCATTCAGCCTGAGACCCCCGAAGCTTTTATCGAGATGATGGATACCTGGCCAGAGGAGAAGCACATCATCATCGATGTCGGGGGGTTTGACTCCAACCTCAACCGTACTGCCATCTACATATCCGATCTCATCATCACGCCAGCGGTGGATCGTGTGACGGAGATAGCGGGCCTGTATAAGTTTCACCAAATCATCGAAGAGTTGTCTGAAAAGATGGATGTCAATATCCAAGCCGATGTCCTGCTCAACGATGTCAGTCCCAGTGCACGTGATTTCTCCGTCATCAAAGATATGGTGGATAGCTTGGAGCATTTTGAGCTGATGGATGCTGTGGTGGCGCACCGTGCCGATTTTTATCGGACGATGGAAGAGGGGAAGGGGATCACCGAGATGAAAAAGGATTCCAAAGCCAAGAGAGAGATCAGACATCTCATCAAAACCATACTCAAGAAGGGATAACCAATGGCGAAACGCAAAATCAACGCAGCCATGATGCTTGCTGCGGGTGCTGATGCTCATCTTCAGACCAAAACACGTCCCGTTTCGCATGCGAAACCGATCAACGGTGAGACGTTTTCTGAGCTACCGATCCAAGATATACGCGACAATCCCATGCAGCCACGGCTTCATATTGATCCCGATGAATTGGAGGATTTGTCACGATCGATCAAGCTGCATGGTCTCATCCAGCCCATAGCCGTCATCAAAGTCACCGAGGGAGAATACGTACTCAAAGCGGGGCACCGACGTTTGATGGCACACCAAAAATTGGGGTTATCGACGATCAAGGCCATCGTCCAAGAGGAACCAATCCTCAATCAACATGACGGTGAGAAGGCTCTGTTTGAGATCGCTGTGATGGAAAACACCCATCGAGACAATCTCAACCCTCTTGAGCTGGCCCTCTCACTCCGTCATGCACTCGATCGGGGGCTGTATCACAATATGGATGAGATCGCCCTCGCACTGGGCAAATCCAAATCCTATGTCAGCAAAGTCCTCAAAGTCCTCGCCCTCGAGGATGCGATCATTCACGATCTCTCCCGCAACAAATCGACCAACGACATCGAAGCACTCTATGAGATCCAAAAGATCAAAAGCGGTGAGGAGCAGATCCGAGTCTATTTTGATTTTATCGCCAAAAAGCTCGATCGCAAAGCTCTGAGAGCGCGGAACAAAGCCGCAAAGCCCCCCCGGGCAAAAGCTCCGTATGCGTTTTCCAAAAAAGCCCATCAGACCCGGCTGGAGCTTGATTTGCATTCATTAGATGTTGAAGCGCGGGAGCAGCTTCATAAGGAGCTTGAAGCGGTGATCAAGAGGTATTATCACTAACCATTCGTCAATATGACCCCTTTTGGGCTCCCCGCCCAAAACCATGCTACAATAGCCTCATGTTTCTTCATATTGATATCGACAGTTATTTCATTTCAGCCGAGCGTTCGCAGAATCCAGCACTCAAGGGGATCCCCGCTGCCGTGGGTGGTCGGAGCAATCTCGAAATCTTCAGCCGCAAGCGTCAGCACATCCGCCTGATGGACGACAACAGCGGGGCGTTTGTCTCACCCGTATTTTACGGGGATCACGAGAAGACCTTTCGCGAAAAGTTTGTCGATACCATCGACGGACGGGACAAAATACGCGGGATCATCACCACCGCCAGCTACGAGGCACGTGCCTGCGGGGTCAAGACCGCTATGCCCATCGCCCAAGCCCTCCAGCTCTGTCCACAGATGGTGGTCGTGCCGTCACATTACCTACTGTACCACAAGCTCTCCCATGCCATCCATGCGTTTGTCAGTGCACGCATCCCTGAAGTGGAACAGTTCAGCATCGATGAGTTTTTTGGCTATGTCGGGGGGTGGGTCAAAGATCGGCAGGTGGAGGATTTCGCACGGGACCTCCAGGCGCAGATTCTTGTGGAGTTTGACATCCCCGTCTCCATCGGCATCGCCCGATCCAAATGGACGGCCAAACTCGCCACCGAGTACGCCAAGCCGTACGGGGTGCTGCGGGTGGACGATGTGCGGGCGTTTATCCACGACAAGCCGATCGAGGTATTTCCCGGTGTCGGCCGTCGTTTGCAAGGGCGGTTGAGAGAGCGGGGGATCACCCATCTTGGACAGATTGAGGCTGCATGCGGATTGTTTGAGAGCTGGGGCAAGAGTGGCGTACAACTGTATCGGCGCATTCTCGGCACCGATGGGGAGGGGATCGCCCACCGTCCGGGGCGCAAAAGTATCGGGATCAGTCGGACGTTTGACCCCATCGACGATCCGGATGAAGTGCGCCGTCGGGTGATGATTCTGGCGCGGCACATCACCTACATCACCCTCGGCATGGGGGTCAACCCCACCCTCTACTGGCTTGCGATCAGCTACCAGCACGGTGTACGTGCCAAACAGACCCAACGGGTCGAGCGGCTCTTCAGTGAAACCCTCTACAAGCGGACACTCGGAGAGATGTATGATGCCATCGCCCGTCGGGATCTTCCGGTGATCAAACTCTCCCTTTCGGTTTCTGATTTTACATCGCATCACCCCCGTGCACTCTCCCTACTTGACTTCGCGGACGATCGTAAATCCCGCGCCATCAGCGATAAGATCCAGCAGGTCAGAGAGCGGTTTGGGATCGATGTGATCCGGACGGGGAATGAGTTGTGAGGTACACCTCCTCCGTCATATCCGCAAACACCGCCCGAAATCCCCGCGCAAAACACGCATCCTGCTCCACAGGATTGTTCAGCGTAAAAGCCCCACAAGCAATCCCAGCTGTGGCCAACTCTGCGACGGGGGTACTCCCGATCAGGGGCGCATCGACGTGGTAGCCGATGACGCCGAGGTCTTTGAGATAGGTCAGGAGGTGAGGGGGATGGGTGTGCTCGACATTGGCTGCCAGATCGAGGGTGGTGTCCAACGTGTGGAGACGGGCGAGGTAGCGGTGGTTGAAGGAGGAGATGAGGAGCGGGAAAGCCCCCCCACGGTAGGGTGCCAAATCTTTGAGCAGGTTGATCAGAAGGGTATCGGTATCGGTGCAGGGTGCGTCTTTGATTTCGATATTCAGGGGCATGGTGTGCTCGGCGCAGAGGGCGAGGACTTCGGAGAGTGTGGGGATTGGCTCTGGATGGATCGTGGACGGTTCGACGAGACCGACAGCGATCGTTTCAAACGGATCGTTTGCGACAAACCAACTGGCGGCATCGACTTTGGAGAGAAAGGGGGCGTCGAATCCGTGGATGCGCTGTGGGCGGGGGAGCGGAGTGCGTCGATCGATGTCGGTGGTGCGCTCCATGGTCTCATCGTGGAAGACCATGAGTGTCCCATCCGCAGCCGATTGAATATCCAGCTCGATGAAATCAAAGTGCCTCACCGCAGCGACAAATGCCGAAAGGGTGTTTTCTGGATGAAGCGCTCGAAAGCCACGGTGGGCACCTCGCAGGTACTTTTTGTTTCTTGTTTGGTAGAAATGCATGTTACAAGATTAGATGATTTTTCTTTAATTGTCTCTTAGCCCAAATCCGTATATAGAAAAAAGCATTAGCCACAATCATCGCCGAACCTACGGGTGCGACTCCGATTTTACACACACCCCATGAACACAAGCATTGCGCCTACTGCATATTTTTTATGCACGGATTTGGGTTGGTGGAACCCGACCTATTGTGCTATAATACCACCCAAAACGGATGCCCATGCCCAGACCTCCTCGCTTTGATATGCCCTATGGCATCGACACCCCACCGATCAAGCAAGTCCTTCGCTGGAAACTCGGCGGTCTGTTTCGCAAACGGCGGGCGCGGGTGCCGGAGGATGATCTGCGTCCGAATGTGTGCCAATTGACGGCTGAGGATCTCGATCGGGAGGAAGATTACATCGTCTGGTTGGGGCATGCGACGTTTCTCATACAGCTGGGCGGAGTGCGTATTTTGACCGATCCGGTGTTGGGTGCCATCCCGATGACACCTCGGTTGATCCCGTTCCCGATCGATCCGGGAGCTTTGAAGCCGGATGTGATCCTTATCAGCCATGGGCACTATGATCACCTCGATCGGAAGTCATTGGCGGCACTGCGGGTCGGAGATGGTACCCCCCCGATCCTCCTCCCCTCCGGTCTGTCACGCTATCTCAATGTAGGAGCCGATGCGACCGAGCTGGGATGGTATGAGGCGCAGAAGATCCAGGGGGTATCGTTCACGGCGTTACCAGCTTCCCACTGGCATCGCAGGGGCATGCGCGACTTCAATCGGGCACTTTGGTGCAGTTTTTGGATCGAGCGGGGTGGTGTGCGGATCTATTTTGCTGGGGATACGGCACTGGATGGTCATTTTGAGGAGATCCATGGGAGGATGGGGGCTCCGGATCTGGCTCTGATGCCGATCGGAGCGTATCTGCCGGAGTGTGTGATGCGTGCCAACCACATGAACCCCGATGAAGCGGTCGAAGCGACCCGACGATTGGGGGCTTCCCAGATGATCCCCTACCATCATGGCACGTTCAAACTCTCCGATGAGCCCATTGGTGAGCCCGAGATATGGATCAAGCATCTGGCCGCCTCCGAAGATCATCCTCAGATCGATGTCCCCGATGTCGGTGAAATCACCTCCATCCCCCCACACAATACCCCTACAAAGGAACACCTATGAGCCTCCGCATCACCTTCCCGTGGAATGAACAGACCTACATCGAGGCTGGCATGGTCGCCAATCGGTACACCATGCGTCATTCGTGGAAGCAATTCATCGGCTACGCGTTCATCGGCGTGGTGATATACGGTGCACTGAAGGCCGTCGATCGGCAGGAGTATACCCTCCTCTATCTCGGCACGATCTTCACCCTCTACTGGTACCTCCTCCGCCCGATTCTCCATCGCCAGCGTCTCAAATCGTTTTTCAAGAAAGAGCCGGTCAAAAATGCGACGATGGCGTTTGTCTTCAACGTCCATGGTGTACGGATCAACGGCAATATGATCCCTTGGAGCCATTTTTCCCGTGTGATCGTCGCTGCGAGTGGTTTTCTCCTCGCGCGTCCGGAGGGGTATCCGTATATCCCAGCTACCGCGTTTGAGCGGGACGAGGATGTGGAGACCTTTTTGTCGTTGGTCGAAGCGCAGGGGATCGAAGTGAAGCGGGTCTAAAATCTACGCGTCTGCATCGGACTCCGGTTCTTCCCCTTCGGTCTCCTCTTGTTTCTTGTGCTGTCTTTTCTGACGCTTCTCTTCTTGTTTCTTTTGTTTTTCGAGTGCTCGACTCCGTTTTTCATACGAGTAGTTTGTTTTTGCCATTCGATCATTCCCTCCGAAGTTTGCTGGATGTGGGCGTATTTTATGCTATCATAGTATTCGAGGTGCCCTTGAGGCAGAGTATCTATGCGTTCCTCAAAATCCACAAAGAGAACATGCACAAGAGTCACGATGCTTGTGTGCAGGGGATGTGGATTTTGGGGCGCAGGTCAAGGGGGAGGCTCAAGCGGGACACCCCCCCCGCTTGGAAGAGGCTACGAGAGCATCGCAACCGCTTCGGGAAGAACCTTTTGCAGGGCCATTTTCCCCAAAGCCACATTGCCGTCCTTGGCAAAAATAGCAAAGATATGGATGTGCACTCTGGCATCCTCGCCAGAGCACCCCATCAAAACGTTTGCTTTTTCAGTGTGAATCTCCATGATTTCCGCCGATCCGAGTTTCAGGTTGGTGGCAATCTTGTGGGCATCACGGAAAATATCGTTGAAGGTTGCCGAGACCTCCTCCAAGTTTCCCGAAAGCTTTGCCACGTCACAGATCAAGCACTCTCCCGTATAATTGTTGATGGTGCCACCCATATAGCCTTTGACCGAGGATAATGCCTCCATAATACTTTCATCCATTGTTTCTCCTTGTGATGTGATGCGTGCAAATGAGGACTCTCCTTTGAGAACAGACCTCCAATGCTTCAGACTTGGTACTTCCGGCCGATTCATTGTTGCCAGTCTATTATAGGTGAAAACAACTTAAACTTGCACGGATTTGGGATTTGGAAACACCGCAATTAGTGGGCATAAGCCCTCTTTGGAATACTTCTCAGCCAAAAAGAGTAAAATACGCCTAAATTATATCAGAAGGATAAACCCATGAGTATCGAGACATTGAAAGAACGCAGCGGCGGGAAATGTGAATTGTGCGGAGGGGAAGAGGGATTGAGTGCGTATACGGTCGCCCCCAAAGAGGATGCAATCCTCATCTGCTCCACCTGTGCAGCGACCATCGACAACCCAAGTGACAACGAAGCCCACTGGCACTGCCTAAATGAGAGCATGTGGAGCACCGAGCCAGCGGTACAGGTGATGGCGTACCGTCTGCTGAGCCAGCTGGGCAAACAGGATATGCTTGACATGCTCTACCTCGAGCCGGAAGTACAGGAGTGGGCAGAGGCAGGCTTGGCCGAAGCTGAGGAGGAGGCACCCCTCGTCCGTGATGCCAACGGCAACCTCCTCGCCGAAGGGGACAGCGTGACGATCATCAAAGACCTCGCAGTCAAGGGAGCCGGTTTCACCGCCAAGCAAGGAACCACCGTCAAAAACATCCACCTCGTCCCCACCGATCCCACCCACATCGAAGGGCGGGTCAACGGGACGAAAATCTTCCTCAAGACCGAGTTTTTGAAAAAGGCGTGAGGGTGATCCCCTACCCAAGGTAGGGTGAAACGATCGAGACAAGGGCGGTGAGAAACAAAAAGAGAATCACCGCCTGCTCAAGACGCTTCCGATCAAATGTATTGCCAATCCGGATGCCAATCAGTGTCGCCACGATGACAACCGGTAGCAAAACGACCCCGAGGACAAAGGCATGACCCACCTGCGCTCCAAGCTTCCAATACAGCAGAGCGATTTGGACCGGAGCGGCGACAAAGAAGAGCACTGAGACAAAAGCACGGGTGCGCAACGGTGCCCAGCCATGTGCCATCAGCCACACCACGACGGGTGGCCCGCCCATACCGATCATCCCCAGCATCGTCCCACTGAGCCCAAACGCAAGCAGATCCCAGACCAGCGGGAACCGATCCCGAGGTCGGAAATGGACGAAGAGCTGGACAAAGATGATCCCGAGTAGGATGATACCGACGACCTGCTTGATGGTGCGGGTATCGAGGGTGTTGATGGTGTAGAGGAGGGTGATGCCGACGGGGAGGGTGAGGAAACGCACCGTCACTGGCACCGGCAGATCCCGCCAGACGATGTGTCGGCGGAGTTTCCAACTGTTGAGACTGAGCTGGACGAAGATAGGGATAGCCGTCATCGCCACCGATTCGGCGAGGGAAAAGCCACTCCAGATCAGCAACGGGATGGCAATGAGGTTGAATGCAAATCCGATCATCGCCTGGATGAGGCTGGAGACAAAGAGGATCACGGCGGCGAGAAGAATCGGTTCGGCACCCATTGCGACGCTCCTTGTAGTGGGGATTGGCTGAGGAGATTATAGCATAGCCGTGGTATACTACCGTACGGATTTTTATTGGAGGCAGGGCTTCAGCCCTGCACTGCGGGACCGAAGTCCCGCCTCCTGATAGAATATTGGATGCTGGGTTCATATCTGAAAAAGCGGGGGCGCTACATGGCATATGATCTGAGAGACAAACTGGTCATCGCGATCTCATCACGTGCTTTGTTTGATCTCGAAGAGGAGAATGCCATCTACGATGGACAGGGGCTGGAGGCGTACTACCGCTACCAGCTTGCCCATGTCAACGATCCGCTGGAGCGGGGGTCGGGCTTCCGCTTCGTCCAAAACCTCCTGGCGATCAATGGGCAGTTTGACACCCCGCTCATCGAAGTGATCATCCTCTCCCGCAACAACGCGGCGACTGGACTGCGGATCGGCCGTACCATCGAGCACTACGCTCTCCCCATCGAGCGGAGCGGCTGGACGGCTGGGACACCGGTGACGCGCTATCTCGATGCCTTCAAAGTCGATCTCTTCCTCTCTGCGTATGCCCCCGATGTCGAGGAAGCCATCGCTCTGGGGTACGCCGCAGCGACGATCCTGCCTCAGACACCGATGCACGATGTGGAGAGTGACATCGTACGTATTGCCTTTGATGGGGATGCGGTGCTTTTCGGAGATGAGAGTGAGCGGATCTATCAGGAGCAGGGGCTGGAAGCCTTCATCGCTCATGAGCGCGAGCATGCCAAAGAACCCCTCTCCAAAGGCCCCTTCTTCAAATTCTTAAAAACCCTCTCCGAGATTCAGGAGCGTTTCCCTATGGAGCGTTCGCCGATCCGCACGGCACTGATTACAGCACGCAATTTCTCGACCCATGAGCGGGTTCTCGGGACGCTTGAAGCATGGGGTGTGCGGGTCGATGAGGCATTTTTCCAAGGGGGCGTGGCGAAATACGAAGTGATCCAAGCATTTGGAGCGGATATCTTCTTTGACGACCAAGATACCCATCTGATTCCCGCTTCAGAAGCCACCCCGAGTGCCAAGGTACCGTACCGATCATGAAAAATGTATCCCAGAGATCCCCCCGACCCACACGTGCACTGAGCTGCCTGAGTGTCACGATCGATCAAGCCTATGTCCCTACATTGTTTACCACCTGTATGAAGCGGATCAGCGGGCGCAAGCAGGTCGTCCGCCGCAACGGCTTCCGGGGCAAGTGCCAATGCTACGTCGATCACCCTACGCGATTGCAGTAGGTTCTATGTTTCTATTTTCATTCCGCTTACGGTAAAACTCCCGCCGAAACTGGGCAAATTTTCCCGCCAATATCGCCGTCCGAATCCCCTTCATCAGCTCTTGATAATAGTACAGATTGTGGATTGTCCCCAGTCTGAAATAGGTGAGTTCACGGGCACGGTAGAGGTGCCGCAGGTAGCTGCGGGAGTAATGTTGGCAGGTGTAGCAGCCGCACTCAGGATCGATGGGGGTCTCATCGGTGGTGAAGGTCGATTTCTTGATGTTGATTTTTCCGAAACTGGTAAAAAGAGTGCCGTTGCGGGCGTTGCGAGTGGGCATGACGCAGTCGAACATATCGACCCCTCGGGCGACGTTTTCGACGAGATCTTCGGGGGTGCCGACCCCCATGAGGTAGCGGGGTTTGTCGGTGGGCATGAAGGGGGTCGTCCACTCGACGGTGTCGTACATCGCTTGGTTGGGTTCTCCGACACTCAGTCCCCCGATGGCAAATCCATCGAAATCGAGGGCGGTGAGCTCTTCGGCCGATTGCCTGCGATACGTCCGGTCGGTGCCCCCTTGGATGATGGCGAAGATGTTTTGATCCACGCCGATCCCGTTGTGTTGGTTGGCACGGTGATAGCCGATGGACTCCTCCGCCCAGCGGGTCGTCCGGGCGATGCTCTCCCGGATGCGGGCAGGCTCAGCGGGGAGGGCGATGAGGTCGTCGAGGATCATCATGATATCCGAGCCGAGGTTGTATGGATGTCGAGGACTTTTTGGGGGGTGAAGTGGTGCTTGCTGCCGTCAATGTGTGAGCGAAAGGTGATCCCGTCTTCGGCGTACTTGACGTTGTCAGAGAGGCTGAAGGCCTGAAACCCACCGCTGTCGGTCAGGAAGCTCTTGGGGAACTGACTGAATCCATGCAGTCCGCCCATCTGCGCCACTACGTCATCACCGGGGCGGAGGTAGAGATGATACGTGTTGCCGAGGATGATCTGCGGCTCGAGATGGGTCTGTAGGTCGATCGCATCGAGGGCTTTGACCGCACCGACGGTGCCGACGGGCATGAAGACGGGCGTGGCGATGGTCGAGTGAGCGGTGGTGAGCGTCGCAGCACGTGCACCGCCATCGGTAGCATTGAGATGAAAATCCATTATGGTATAATCCTTGGCAGGTAACGCTGAAGTCCATGCTTTTTGTCCGAGACTCTGAGAGTCGCAACACCGCTGGTGCCCCTTTGGGGTGGGGGACTCCTTTGTCGCATCGGCCAAAAACATTTGCACGTCACCAAAATAAAAGCAATTGTACCCAAAAAGAGAGAAATGCAGAACATATTGATCCTTGCCGATGGCCGTGAAGCCGAATATTTCATCCAGCGTGTGGAGCAAAAACGCATCGCCGACAACCGCTACACCCTCGTGATGCCCACCCCCTCTGCCGATCAAAAGGGCATCCCGTCTCACATCGCCATGCACCATTTTGACCCGACGAGCTACCCCAAACTGCGCCGTCTCCTCCACGAAGAGGCATTTCACATGATCTTCATCGTGATGCAGGCAGCCGAGGAGGGGCACGCGTGTCTTGAGATTGTCCGCTCGGTCACCCCCCGGATGCCGGTGGTCTTCCTCGATCCGACGGGGCAGATGGAGGCACACGACGACAGTGCTACCCATTTTGTCTCCTCCCCTGAGCTCATCGCTGGCCGGCTCTACGATCAGCTCCCCAATGTCCCGCTGGTCGCACAATACGTCGGTCTGGGGCAGGGGGAGATCATGGAGGTGCTGGTCCCCTATGGGAGCAGCTTTGCCTATCGGCATGTTGGGTCCATCGCGCAGGTCAAATGGCGCATCGCTGCCCTCTACCGTAAGCAGAAGCTCATCCTCCCCACCACTGCGACGATGATTCGACCGCAAGATACCCTCTTGATCATCGGCAAACCACAAGTCCTGACCAATCTCTACTATCGTATCGGTCAAAAGGAGGGACGGTTCCCTGAGCCGTTTGGGCGGGATCTCTATCTCATGCTTGATCCGTCGCTCGAAGGGGAGATGGTGCTCATGCACCTCAAAGAGGCGATCTACTTGCAGAGGCAGACGGGGGGTGTGCATCTGCATGTGCGGGTCATCCACCCTGGGGATTTCGTCCAGCTTGAGGCGATCCGATCTGAGGAGAGTGAGACGGTTCACATCCAGGTGAGTTACGGTGACACACCTCCAGAGACAATCCTGATCGATGATATGATTGGCCATGATATTGGGATGGTGATGATGGCACCGGTGTTGTTCGGTGATACGGCGATTGCCGAGGAGCTTCTCGGGCGCAAAAAGCTGGTCTACCTTTTTGGGGAGACATCGGCAGATCGTGTGGAGCGTGCGGTGGTGCTGATGGGGAGCGAGGCAGAGATGGAGTCGATCTCCTCGACCCTCTTCTATGCGTCAGAGACGTGGGGGCTGGATCCCTACCTGTGCTGGTACGATCCGGAGGGGGATTTTGCCGACCGTCAGCGGGTCATCGAGCACTATGAGACCCTCGCCCGGATCTTCGAATCCCCCATCACCATCGACCGACAACCCCTCAATCCCATCCGCGCCCTCGAATCGATGGAGCCGGTGCTTCACATCGTCCCTTTCACGGCCTCACTTCTCGAGAGGGATTGGTTTGCGTTTTTTGCCACCCGCCTCAACCGCCACCTCCTCGACTCCCCCCGCCACCCCAAACTCCTGATCCCAGCAGAGGAGGGGTGAGGTGTGTGC
>WFMQ01000057.1 GCA_015488995.1 Nitratifractor sp.
GATCTGAGGGGTTGCAATCTTGGCAAACCCTTTGGCGACGAGGAAGTTGTGGCCGTAGCCATCCTTGACCTCTTTGATCTCTCCGGTTTTCCCGAGTGATTTGACATCTTTGATCAGTAAGACTTTCATGCTAATCCTTTTTGAATATGATTTAAATTGGACAATTTTACCCAAATTTTCTATCGATTTGGTACAATGCAAAAAATATTTTCACCGAAGGGCATTTTATCATGTTTCAATCGTTTCCTGATGTACCTCTAAAATCGTTTCCAAACGCACTCCAAATGCTTCTCGATCGCCAACGCACCACCATCCAAACTCTGACGCAAGCCACCCCAGCGACATACGAGACGGTTCTCAAGCCGCTCCAAGACCTCGAGGAAGAGTTGGAGGTGTTCTTCACCCCCCTCTCCCACCGCAACAGTGTCGCCAATTCTCCCGAAACACAGGCGGCCTACGAAGCCTCCCTCCCTCTGCTCTCTGCCTTTCATTCCGAAACCACTCAGAATACCGCTCTCTTTGATGCCATCAAGCAAGTCGAAGCCGATACCCCCGAAGCCCAAACCGTCACCGGACACATGATTCGGGATTTTCGTCTCGCCGGTGCCGAGCTCTCTGACGCTGACAAAAAACGGATGGAGGCGATCGATCTGCGCCTCTCCGAGCTGAGCAATGCGTTTTCCCAAAACATCCTCGATGCCACCAATGCCTACGAAATGATCCTCGACGATCCAGCCGATGTCGCCGAACTCCCCCCCGCAGAACGGGAAGCCGCCACGGTCGAAGAAAACGGGACAACCCACTACCGCTTCACCCTCAAAATGCCCAGCTACCTCGCGTACATGACCTACGGCTCCAACCGTGCCCGCCGCGAAGAACTCTACCGTGCCTACACCACCCGCGCCCCCCAAAACGGTGCCGTCATCGATGAACTGTTGCGTCTTCGAGAGGAGAAAGCGCGTTTGCTTGGCTTCGAAAATTATGCAACTTACGCACTCCAAACACGGGATGCCGAGAGTGAGGCTACGGTGGTGCACTTCCTCGAAACCCTGCTTGATGCCGCACACCCTCAGGCCGAAGCAGAGCTTCAGACCCTCCGTACCTTTGCCCACAAACGTGACGGCATCGAACTGGCCAGCCACGACACTGCCTACTACAGCGAAAAACTCAAAAAAGCGACGTTTGATTTTGACGAGAGTCAGGTCAAACCCTATTTTGAGCAGGGGCGCGTCCTCGCAGGATTGCTCGAGATCGTCACTGAACTTTTTGGCATTACCTTTATTCCGGTGGATGTCCCGACATGGGATGCGACGGTACGTGTGTACGATTTGCAGGAAAACGGATCACTCTGCGGACGCATTTACTTCGACCTCGAAGCACGTGAAGGGAAGCGGGGTGGAGCATGGATGCACGACTGGGAGACCCATTTTGTCGATGCTAAGGGGATGAGACATCTCCCCTCCGCCTTTGTCGTCGCCAACGTCGCTCCGGCGACCGACACCACCCCCTCTCTCCTGCGCCACGACGATGTGGTCACCCTCTTCCATGAGATGGGGCACGCAATACACCACCTCTTCGGTCGGAGCACCGAGCGTGCCGTCTCCGGGATCAACGGTGTCGCATGGGATGTGGTCGAATTCCCGTCACAATTCCTCGAAAACTTTGCTTACGAAGCCCCCATCCTGCGACGATTCGCTTTTCATTATGAGACCGGTGAACCCATCCCCGAGACACGCATCACCCAAATCAAAGCGGCCAAAAATTTCCAAGCTGCCCTGGGGATCCTCCGGCAAGTCGAATTTTCCCTGTTTGATTTCCAACTCCACCAACAGCTCTACCAGGGCGACCAAGTCCAATCCCTCCTCGACACCATCCGGAAACAAACCGCCCTCCTCCCGCCTCCGCCCTACAACCGCTTCCAGCACGGCTTTGCCCACATTTTTGCGGGGGGCTACGCAGCAGGCTACTACAGCTACAAATGGGCGGAGGTGCTCAGTGCCGATGCGTTTTTTGCCTGCCTCGATCCCCAGGAGGGCTTCGATCCTGCCCAAGCCAAAGGGTACCGAGAGCACATCCTTGCACACGGGGGGCGTGAGCCGATGCACCGACTCTACGCCCACTGGCTTGGGGACACACCCCGTATCGAAAGTCTTACCCGGCTCTACGGCATTCCCAGCAAAGAGCCTGCATGAAGGAGATACGATCGTTGAGTCTCCTCATCGCCGCTGCATTTGGATTGTTGGCGTTGGGGGCATTTGTGAGCCCTACCTATACGGAAAAGATGAACTATGCGCAGTGGTTCCTCTTTGCGGGGGGAGTGCTTTTTGTCACCTCAGTCGTGATCCTTGTGGCGGCCTTGGGTTTTCATACGTTTGCACTCTATCTCTCTGTCCTCATGGCGATGGCCATTGCTGCACTGGGTCTTTATGGTGGAGTGTTGGTGGCACTCCTCACCTATCTCAGCTGGGGATTTGTCTTTGCCTTGCAACTGTTGCTCGTGCATCACCAAGTCTCTGCCGCGATCGATTGGTTCGTCGCACGCTACACGTATCAAATGTTTCGCATTGAATATTACATCTTCTATCCCATGCTGTGGCTCTTGTATCTCTTGTTGGAGGTGGTTCCCTCTCTCCTCGCTCATGAGCATGTGATCCGTTTTGATCCGAAGGAGATACACAGGAAGATGGCACAGATACTCCCTCCTCAATAACCCACCCCCCCCAAGCTTTCCAAGCTGCGCCCGTGTATCGATCGCATCGAATATTACCTTTTGAGCGTAAAAAAGAAAAAAACTCAACTCACTTGTGCTATAATGGTCGAGGAGAATTGAGTGAAATGTTTTGGGAGACTGCTTGCGCTGTCCAAAACTTCGGGTAGACCAGAAGCACCGCTTCTGGTATTGCGATCGCTTAAGCCACATCAAAGGAGTCGACACATGACACACACACACCTTAACCAACTGAAACACCTCTTTTTGGGGGTAATCATCGCTTCCATCTCCCTTTTTGGGGCACAGAAGAGCAACGCCCTGGGTGGAGACATCCCGAGCATGATCAACCTGACGGGTAAGCAGCGGATGCTCTCCCAGCGCATCGTCAAGGATTATCTCTATATGGGTCAAAATGTCGCCCGAAGCAAAGCCGAGAAACAGTTGCAAGCCTCGCTGAGCGCATTCAAAAAAACCCAAAAATACCTCAAAGACACTATCAAAGACAGTAACATCAGAAACTTGATCTCGTTTGTTAATATCAGCGAAGGGGAGCTTGAAGGTATTGTCAAAAAAAGCTACAATCTCGACAATGCCCAACTGGTGCTTGACCTCAGTGAGTCCATGCTTGAGGGGAGTCAGTACATTGTCGACACGCTCAAAGCGGCCAGCAAGCAAACCAAATCGGCTCTGGTGTACATGGCTGGGCAACAACGAATGCTGGCACAGCGGATCGCCAAATACTATATCGCCTATCAAGCCGGTATCCGAGACAAGAATACAGTGGATCAAATGCAGGCGACGATCAAGCTCTTTAGTCAACACCACAAAAAGCTACTCGACAACCCCACCAACACACCCGCCATCACGAAGGAATTACAACACGTGGACATGCTTTGGAAGATCGTTGACAAATTTTACAAAAACATCAAAAAAGGTGGACTCCCTTTCATCGTATTCAGTAGCACCGATGACATTACCAAGAAAATGGAACATATTGCTACTCTTTACAAAAATTCAAACCTCTAAAGGAGAGTGAATGTCTCTCATGACCCGCGTAATCCTTGGCGTATCCCTCCTCCTCTCAGTGGGGTTTTCGGCGACACGCTCGGATATCAACACCATTGAGTCGGCTGAGCGTACCCGCTACCTGAGCCAGAAGATTGCCAAAGACTACCTCTATCTGTATGCACGCCCCAAGCTCACACATCTCAAAACAGGGATTGAGCACACGTTGGATGAATTAAGTGATACGTTTACGGCCATTGCCTCCTCTACCCGGGACAGTGACAGCAAAGATTTGCTCAAGTACCTCAAGTATACGCACGAAAATATCCGAAAACTCCTCACAGAGAAACCTTCTCGACGCACCGCGTTGTCCATGCTTGCCTACTCCGAAATCCTGCTTGAGGGGGCGGAGTTCATCCTCAAAGAGCACCAATACACCTTTGCCCCCAACGAAGCGATGCTTATGGGGATCAAAAAAGATGAGTACCTCATAGAGCGTTTGACCAAATACTACATGCTCACCCATCTGGGGAAAATAGATCCCGAGATCCACAAGAAGATGCTCCGCACCAGCAAAGAGCTCAGTCAGGGATTTGGTACCATCCTCTCATATCAGTACCCACCGGAGCTCCAAAAACTCAAAAAAGATCTTTCGCTCTTTTGGAATGCCAGTGGCTATATGTTGGCGCATGCATCCGACATATTTGCCCCCAGTCTCGTCGATATTACCAGCAGCCACTTTGAGCAATTGATGGTACAATTCTCCCTCTATCACAGTAAGAGCCAATAGGAGTTCTGACATGCGCATATTTAATAGCCGATTTTTTCTATACATCCTTCTTATTCCTGTCATCCTCTATCTCTCATGGATCGGATATCAGGCATTTCAGGAGTACCAACGCCTCACGGCCAACCAAAAAGCCGTCAACACCGTAGCCCTGGTCGGTACGCTGAATGACCTCAATCTCGCCGTAGGGAAAGAGGCACTCGAAAGCGCCCGTCTCCCACACGGTACCAAGCGCATCTCTGCCGCACTCCGATCGGCACGGTCGGCAACCGACAGTGCCCTGAGTCAGGTATTGACCTACCAGGATCGCTTTGCAGATTCTCCAGTACTCCGCAAGCTGTTGACACTCAAGCACACACTCGATCGTGCCCGTTCAGTCGTCGACAGTGGGTCAAAGAATCATCTCAGACTCTTCAATGCGCTCTATGGGCACGACACGATGGAAGTTATCCTCGCCTCCATGCATGCGTTGTTGCAGCGTGGCAGCAACATTGACAGCACCGTACTGACACGTCTCTATCATCGATTGAGCACCCTCGAGAGCTACACCATGCGCGAAAATGCACTCATCATGTATCACCTCACTCAAAACAAGCCTATGGCACCGGATGACCTCCTTGCATGGGATGCCCTGCTGTCCGATACTGATCTGCCCGATTTTTCTCAGATCGCCATCCCGACACTCTCTTCAAAAATCCAAAAACGTATCGAACCTCAGAAATACGCAACCATTGGATCGGCACAAGAGGCGTACATCGCCGTAGAGGCCCAGCAAGGTCATTACTCCGTCTCTCAGACCAAATGGAACGATGTACAGCAGGACAAACTTGCACGTCTCAAGGCAGGACAGAAGATTGTGATGAGCACCATCCATCAGCAAAAAAACGACGACCTGCTCTCCAATCGGAAGAAAGCGATCAACTATGCCCTGCAATCCTTGGTCTCCCTTCTGGCGTTTATCTTCCTCCTCTTCCTGCTGCAAAAATATGCACGTGAAAAGCATTTGCTTGCCAAAACACTGAAAAACATCCAGTTTGACCTCACCCGTGAAAAAAAGGCACAATTGCAGCGCATCGTCCACAGCCGAAATACGGAGCAAATCTACACCTTCTTGGGTGAAACCATCCGGGAAGCCAACCAGGCAAAAGACTTGTTTCTCGCCAACATGTCCCATGAGATTCGTACCCCTTTGAACGGCATTGTCGGCTTCACACAGCTTCTCAAGACCACACCGCTCAATGAGGATCAGGAAGAGTTTATCCACGTCATCGAAGAGAGTTCAGACAACCTCCTGACCATCGTCAATGACATTCTCGACCTCTCCAAGATCAAAGCGGAAAAGATTGACCTCGAGGAGGTCGCCTTTGACCCCGTAGACAAATTTGAAGCGTCGGTCGAAACCTATGGGGCACGCGCGTTGCAAAAAGACATCGATTTTGGTGTCTTCATTGACCCCGCTTTGCCTGCAAGTATCTTTGGTGACCCGACACGTATCTCTCAGGTTCTCGTCAACCTCATCAGTAATGCCATCAAATTTACCGATCCCTACGGTGAGGTGAGCGTGTTTTGTGAGCGGGTCAACCAAGAGGGGAATGACGTGACGGTGAAATTCTCAGTCAAAGACTCGGGTATCGGCATATCTCCCAAGCAACAGAAGAAGATTTTCAGTGCCTTTTCTCAGGCCGACTCGAGCACCACTCGCAAATTTGGAGGCACGGGTCTCGGACTTTCCATCTCGACTCAGCTCGTATCCCTGATGGGGGGCAAACTTGAAATTGACAGCGAAATAGGTAAGGGAGCGACGTTTTACTTCACCCTTACGTTCAAGGTCAACGAAGAGGTGACCAAACCAGAGCATCCAAATATGGACAAAATGCGCATAGGTCTGCTCCTTCCCAAACACGATATCAACCGGCAGGTTGACCGCAACCTCGAGGCATACGTCCACTACCTTGGTGCCGAATTTATCACCTATTATGAAGACGAAATCTTGAACCCCGATGTCAATCCAAATGAGTTGCCCACTCTGCCAGATCTCCTCTTCGTGGATCAGAGATACGCACGTCGCAATGGGGAGGTTGAACGCATACTTTCTCTGAAAACTCCCATCGTCCTCCTTGCGGCCAGCAAGCACAAACGTGAGCTCGAAGCGGTATCCGATAAAGTCAAAGCCATCATTTATAAGCCTATCAATTATTCCAAGATCCTCAAAGTCTTGCAGAAGCAATTGGACAATCCTGCCTCCGATGCGTCGAACGCAACGGGAGAGAAAAAGGTGACCTTCACCAATGTCAATGTTTTGGTAGCAGAGGACAACCGTATCAATCAGAAGCTTATCACCACGACCCTCAACAACTTTGGTGTCACCGTTACCATTGCCGGAAACGGCAAAGAAGCCGTAGCCATGCGAAAGCAAAACGACTATGACTTGATTTTCATGGACATACAAATGCCAGTGATGAATGGGATGGAGGCTACCTCTGAAATCTTGCAATACGAAAAGCTCAGCAACAAAAAACACATCCCCATCATCGCACTCACCGCCAATGCCTTGCGCGGAGACCGCGAAAAGTATCTTGAGGCCGGGATGGACAACTACACACCCAAGCCGATCAACATCAGCCTGATCCAAAAAATCATACGGGACTACTATCCAGAGCGTGCCGTAGAAGGGGCAGTCTCAGACAGTGTACAAGCCCCTGTCCGTCAACCACAAACAGCATCATCGTCCCCTTCTACACCACGACCATCTGAGACAGACACCCCTGTCGAGACAGCATCTGCAGCTTCCAAAGAGGCGAAGGTGTTGGCCACTTCCTCTGCTCAGGAGACCCCACAGACACCTGCCCCCAAAGAAGAGAAATCCGACACCGAAGAGCTTCAAAAACACACCGACATCATCATCTACACTCCCCATGCCCTCAATGGAATCGTTCAGAAAAAGTCTCTGGAGCAAGCGAACTACTCATGCCACCTCGTAAAAGATGAGATGGCGTTTTTGCAGCACTTGGAGAGTACGCGGTACCGAGCTGCTCTTATCGACCAGTCTTTGCTTTCTGGTGACAACTGCCTGATCGCAGATATCCTCAAAGAAGAGGGGATAAGCCTCTACCTCTTCGGAGAAAAGAGTGAGACCCCCTGTCCGCATACCGATACATTCCGCACCATCCCCGAGCTCAAAGAGAAAATCAAAGATCTCCTCTAATCCCCAACGAGGAGCGTGCCATGTTTACTTGGCGTGCCTCGTCGGTTGTTGCTTCCCTTCAATAATGAAACGCAGTGCATTGAGACGAATGAACCCTTCAGCATCTTGTTGATTGTACACATCATCCTCTTCAAACGTCGAGTGCGCTTCGCTGTAGAGTGAATCATCCGACGAGCGTCCCACGACTGTGACGTTCCCCTTGTAGAGCTTGAGGCGTACTTCACCGTGGACCTGTTCTTGGGTTTTGTCGATGGCTGCCTGCATCATTTCCCGCTCCGGCGACCACCAAAAACCGTTGTAGATGAGACTGGCGTATTTGGGCATCATCTCATCTTTGAGGTGGGCTTCTTCACGATCCAAGGTAATGGATTCGATGGCACGGTGTCCCTTGAGCAGGATCGTGCCACCCGGAGTCTCGTAGCATCCACGCGCTTTCATCCCGACGTAGCGATTTTCGACGATGTCGATCCGCCCGATGCCGTGGGTATTGCCGTAGGCATTGAGGGTGGCAAGGATCGTAGCCGGAGAGAGACGCTCGCCGTTGATGGAGACGGGATCACCCTTTTCGTATCCGATGGTGATGTACTCCGGCGTATCCGGTGCTTCCTCAGGTGAGTTAGTCCAGAGCCACATATCCGGCTCGGGCTCGACACTGGGGTCTTCGAGGATTTGCCCCTCGTAGGAGATGTGCAGGAGATTGGCATCCATGCTGTAGGGGGATTTCTTCCCTTTTGTGTCGATGGGGATCCCGTGCTTCTCCGCGTAAGCCAACAGCTTCTCACGGGAGTTGAGATCCCACTCGCGCCACGGAGCGATCACGGCAATCTCGGGATCGAGGCTGAGGTACCCCAGCTCGAAACGCACCTGATCGTTCCCCTTGCCCGTCGCCCCATGTGAGACAGCATCCGCACCGGTCTGGTGTGCGATCTCGATTTGCTTCTTGGCGATCAAAGGGCGGGCGATGGAGGTGCCCAGTAGATACTCCCCCTCGTAGATCGCATTGGCGCGAAACATCGGGAAGACAAAATCTTTGACAAACTCTTCTTTCAAATCCAGGATAAAAATATTCTCTGGCTTGATCCCAAACTCCAATGCCTTGGCTCGTGCCGGCTCCACCTCTTCACCCTGCCCCAAGTCCGCAGTGAACGTCACCACTTCACAATGGTACTCATCTTGAAGCCATTTGAGGATAATGCTGGTATCCAAACCACCTGAATAGGCCAATACCGCCTTTTTGATTTCACGTTTTGCCATCATAGTTCCTTGCAATAAATTGGGGGATTTTACCATAATGTTGCTATAATCGACCTCATTGCGTGCACCATTTGCAACGCAACGGATGGGGTCAACCTTCCGATGGCGACCAGGGAGCGCCCTGGCCCGAAGGGGCTTTTAGCCTTCACGGCTTCGCATTCGCTCCGACCGTTTCGGTTCCGAAGCTACGAAAGACAAGCCGTTGTCTTTCGCTTACGCTTCTCATATTCGCGACGCCCGAGTCATCGGAAGGTTGACCCAATCCAACCATGATAATGAAAGGTCATACCATGCATCTCGGAGTCAACATCGATCACATCGCCGTCCTGCGCGAAGCCCGCCGCATCAACGATCCCGATCCCCTGCAGGCACTCGGCATCTGCGCCCGAGCCGGAGCCGACCAGATCACCATCCACCTGCGCGAAGACCGCCGCCACATGCACGACGAGGATGCCGCTGCTATCGTCCGACACTCCCCCCTGCCGGTCAACCTCGAATGCGCCACCGCACCCGAGATCATCGACATTGTCTGTGACCTCCGCCCTGCCCGTGCCACCATCGTCCCCGAAAAGCGTGAAGAGGTCACCACCGAGGGGGGGCTGGCCGTCACAGGAGATGCCCCTGCTCTGCGTGATACCATCGCCCGCCTCCATGCACGGGAGATTGAAGTCTCCCTCTTCATCGACCCTACACACGATGCGGTCGTGGCCGCGCACCAACTCGGAGCCGAATGGATCGAATTCCACACTGGACACTACGCCAACCTCCACGCCATGCTCCACAGTAACCTCGCCCAAACCCATCACACGATCCCGGAGTTGGAGCGATCCCGATTCGAACTGACCCAGCAACTCCGGCATGAGGTTGAGACACTCCAACGTCTCAGCCTCGATGCCATCGATCTGGGTCTGCACGTCGCCGCTGGGCACGGACTCAACTACCACAACATCACCCCGATCGTTGAGATCGAAGCCATTGAGGAGCTCAACATCGGCCAGAGCATCATCGCCCGATCGGTGTTTGAGGGGTTGGAAAGAGCTGTCAGAGAGATGAAGAGGCTCACCAATGCAACGTAAAAATCAGCAACGCATAGGGTGCGCAATAGCGCACCTTCCCAACATAGATTCATACGATGATTCCAATAAATCGCTTAGCGATTTTGGTGTGCAATTGCACACCCTACGCGACCATACCACTATCAACCATCAACCATGAACCAATCTCTACCCTCTCTCCATGAGGCCCAAGCCTCATGAGCTACACCGTCTACATCCTCGAATGCGCTGACGGCACCTACTACACCGGCATCACCACCGACATCACCCGGCGCATCGAGGAGCACAACCACTCCCCCAAAGGGGCCAAATACACCCGTGCCCGCCGTCCTGTCACCCTCCGATACCACGAAAAACACCCCGACAAGAGCCATGCGCTCAAGCGGGAAATGGAGATCAAGCGGATGAAGCGATCGGACAAACAACATTTAGTACACAAGGATCGAGTCTCATGAAAAAAATAGCTATCTCCATCGGTGACCTGAACGGCATCGGCATCCAACTCGCCCTGGAAAATCATGATACAGTCACAACCCTTGTCGATCCCATTTACTGTATCGACCAAGAAATGCTCGGCCAAGCCGCGAACAAACTTGCCCTGCCCATCCCAGACGATTTTGTCACCGTCGAGCCCTTCGCCGATCCGTTTACGATCCAGCCTGGTACCGTCGATGCCGCCAGTGGTGCCTACAGCTACGGCTCTTTCGTTCACGCCGTCGCCCTCGCACGTGCTGGGATAGTCGATGCGGTTACCACCTTGCCCATCCACAAAAAAGCCTGGGAACTCGCCGGGATCGAGTACAAAGGGCACACCGATGCCCTGCGAGATTTTTTCGATGCCGAAGCGATCATGATGCTCGGGTGTCCCGAAATGTATGTCGCACTCTTCACCGAGCACCTCCCTTTGCGTGACGTCGCTGGGAAGATCAACGAAGCCGACCTGACCCGCTTCCTCATCGATTTTTACCGTACCGCCCAACCCACATCCACCGTCGCGGTTCTTGGACTCAATCCTCATGCAGGAGACGACGGCGTCCTCGGAAACGAAGAAAAAATTATCCAAGCCGCTATCGACAAGGCAACCGATATATTGAAAAAAGAGAACCCATCACTATTCACTATTCACTCTTCACTCTTCACTAATCCTATGGTGCCCGACATCGCTTTTACCCCCCACATCCGCCGCCAATACACCCACTACGTCGCCATGTATCACGATCAGGGGCTCGCGCCACTCAAAGCCCTCCATTTTGACGAGGGGATCAACGTCAGTCTCAACTTGCCGATTTTGCGAACGTCTGTCGATCACGGTACGGCATTTGACATTGCCTATACGGGAGGGGAGGTTCACCCATTGAGCTATCTCAATGCGGTGAAATATATCGTAGAAGATTAACAGTACCGCACCAAGAATTCAGACGATTTTCCGGTGCGGCACTCACGTCAAAACAGCGCCGGCTGCGCCTCCTCGACCTCATGTGCATCGAGCATCTCTTCACTCAACGCTTCGGCACATTCATGGCACAGATAGCGGTAATCCTGCATATCATAATAGACATCATCCCCCTCGTGCAGATCCCGATAACACATCCCGCAGACATTGGTGACCCGCAGCAGGATTTTCTCTGTGGCCCTCTGTGCGACAAAATACTGTCCATTGATGTTCAGGTCATTGGCACTCATGCCGCTATCTCCTCGATCATGGTTTTCGCAGCCGACAAATCGGGATCGATGGCCAGTGCCTTCTGGTACAGCTCGCGTGCTTCATCTCTGCGTCCGAGGTCATAGAGGGTATTGGCGTAATTGTAATAATGGGGGGCGTACGTACCATCGAGGACAATGGCACGCTTATGGTGGACAATCGCCTCGTCATCCTCACCCAGTTTGTGAAGGGCATTGGCCAGCGAGGCTTCGGCCATGTCATCCTGAGCATCGATCTCCAGGATCGCCTCAAACGTCCGTTTCGCCTCGCCGTAGTCGTACATCTGCAATAAAGCCACCCCAAGGCGACGCAACACTTCGGTATTTTTCCCGTCAAGTATCTGCGCACTCTGCATCGCTTTTTTGACCTCGAGCCAGTCCCCTTGTTCGGCGGAAGTGTCGGCAATCTGCATCAATTCATCGATCCGGGATGTGGGCGCGGGTGGCCGGGCAAATACCTTGTCCAGCTGCGTCAATCCCCCTATCCGATCCTGAGGGATCTGTGCTTCAAAATCGACCCCCCGTTTCGGATAGCTCCCCCCGAAGAGTTGCTTGAAAAAGAGATAAAATATCGTACCTGCGCTGATAAGTAATATGAGTTGGAACAGTGTCATGCAAATCCTTTTGTCTGTGCCGAATGATAAGATAAATTGACTTTGACAGTGGTATAATACCCCAAATCAATTCAAGGATTAAGATGAACCTCAAAGAGCAAATCAAAGCCGACATCAAAGACGCCATGCGTGCCAAAGATACTGCCCGCCGTAACACCCTGCGCAACCTCAGTGCCGCCATCAAGCAGATCGAAGTGGACGAACGCCGGGAACTCAGCGACGCCGATGTCGAAGCGATCTTGATGAAATACGCCAAACAGCGTGAAGATGCCAAGGAGCAATTTGCCGCCGGGGGTCGTGACGATCTCGTCGCCAAGGAAGAGGCCGAACTCACCCTCGTACGCGCCTACCTCCCTGAGCCCCTCAGCGACGCGGAGTTGACCGAGATCCTCACGCAGATCATCGCCGACACCGGTGCCACATCGATGAAAGAGATGGGACGCGTCATGGGCGCAGCCAAAGCCGCAGTGGGGAGCCGAGCTGACGGGGGCCGCATCAACATCATCGTCAAAGACCTTCTGGGATAGCACGAAACAGCCAGGGGAAACTTTCTGTCACAAATATTACTGTATAAGTTTATCAAAAGCACCAAGCTGTTACTATTGGGTTGTAAGAGAATTTCAGACAGGTATGTTGTGCCTGAAATTCTCTCAACACACACTTCAAGGAGCATAAATGAAAAAAGTATTGAGCATTGCAGCAGCCGCTGCACTGATGAGTGGTGCCGCTATGGCCAAAGAGGTCAAGATCGGAGTCGTCCTTCCTTTGACCGGACCCATTGCCGCTTTTGGCCAGACATCCAAAGGGGGACTCGACATCGCATATGAGCAGAACAACAAGCTCAAAAATGGTGACACCGTCAAACTCGTCGTCCTCGACGATCGTGGGGACAAAGTCGAAGCCGCTACCGCTGTCAAGCGTCTGCTCGACAAAGACGGCGTGACCGTCATCCTCGGTGAAGTCGCATCCAGCAACTCCATGGCGATGGCACCGGTTGCCGAAAAAGCCAAAACACCCATGATCACGCACGCGTCTACCAACCCCCGCGTCACCAAGGGCAAGAAGTACGTCACACGTGCCTGCTTCATCGACCCTTTCCAAGGGGCGGTCATGGCTAAGTATGCTCTCGATAATGGGATGAAAAACGCTGTCATCGTCACCGACGCCAAGCAAGACTACTCTGTCGGCCTCTCCAAAGCGTTCAAAAAAGCTTACACCGCTGCTGGCGGCACCATCGCCAAAACCGTCTTGATCAACTCCGGCGACAAAGACTTCAATGCACAAGTCGCCACCATCAAAGCGGCTAACCCTGCGATCATCGCCTTCACCGGCTACTATCCTGAAGCAGCACTCATGGTCAGGCAAGCGCGTGCTATGGGTGTCAAAGCTCCTTTCATCGGTGCCGATGGCGTTGGATTCCCTGAGCTCGTCAAAATCGGTGGCAAAGATGCTGAAGGGTTCATGTACACCGACCACTTCAACGAAGCAGCGGCCAGCTCGGCTGAAGCCAAAGCGTATGTCGATGCCTTCCACAAGAAGTACAACAAGCCTGCGGACACCATGGGTGCGCTTGCTGCCGACGCATACGGGATGATCCTCTCTGCCATGAATAAATGCATCGATGCCGGCAAAGCCAGCGATGACAAAGAGTGCATCAACACCAATCTCCGTGGCACAAAAGGGTTCAAAGGGATCACCGGTGTGATCAACATCAACGCCAACGGTGATGCCGTCAAATCTGCCGTCGTCAACGTCGTCAAAGATGGTAAGTTCGCTTACAAAACTACGGTCAATCCTTAATCATTTTTTCTCACAGGCGGGGCAAAACTTTTTGCCCCTCCGCACCACACCGTTCTTGCATTTTTTACACATTTCTAAACTTTTTCCAAACTTTTCCTCATCCCTCTAACCTTGCAACCGATATAATACCGCTGATAATCATCTCAACGTTTCAAGGATGACACAATGGATATGACAACCTTCTTGCAACAGATGATCAATGGCTTTAGTCTCGGGAGCATGTATGCGCTGATTGCGATCGGCTATACCATGGTCTACGGCGTACTACGATTGATCAACTTTGCCCATGGGGATATTATGATGGTGGGCGCGTTTCTCGTCTACTTGGCACACGCGGCGGGCTTGGGGTTCCCCGCTTCCGTATTGGTGGGGATCATCGGTGCGATACTCGTAGGGGTCTTGACCGATAAAATCGCCTACAAACCCTTGCGGGAGGCGCCGAAAATCTCTCTGCTGATCACCGCGATCGGTATCAGCTTTTTCCTCGAAAACCTCTTCAATGTCCTCTTCGGTGGGGTTCCCAAAGCCTTCCCCGCACCGGATTACCTGACCAAAGTCCTCCACCCGGGTGATCTTTATCTCCCCATGACCGCTATCGTAATCCCAATCGTGACGCTTCTCATCCTCGCCGGTGTCCTGTGGGTACTCTACCGTACCAAGTACGGCATGGCGATTCGCGCGTTGGCTTTTGATATTCCCACCGTCAAGCTCATGGGGATCAACGCCGATGCGATCATCTCCCTCGTCTTTGCTCTCGGATCTGGGTTGGCGGCTGTGGGGGGGATCTTTTATGCGATCAGTTACCCTTCGATCGATCCGCTGATGGGGATCATCGTCGGACTCAAAGCCTTCGCTGCAGCGGTGCTTGGCGGGATCGGGAGCGTCACCGGTGCTGTGCTCGGGGGGTTTATCCTCGGCTTTACCGAGATCCTTGTCGTCGCCGGGTTCCCGGAGCTGGGAGGATACAAGGATGCCTTTGCTTTCTTCTTCCTCATCCTTGTGTTATTGTTTCGCCCCACGGGTATCATGGGCGAAGACCTTGACCGCAGCCGATTTTAGGAGATGACCGTGCAAAAATTTATCACCAATACCCTGCTCTTAATTCTGGCAATCTATTTGATCTACTGGGCACACAGTAACCTCGACAACTACACCCTCAGTATCCTCAACAACATTGGGATCTTTGCGATCCTCGCTCTGAGCTACAACCTCATCAACGGTGTCGCCGGGCAATTCTCCCTCGAACCCAATGGTTTCGTGGCGATCGGTGCCTACATGGCGGCTCTGTTTCTCATCCCGGCAGAGACCAAGGTCGATATGTACGCTTTGGTCGATCCGGCACCCGTCATCCTCCAGATGCACGCCAGCTTCCTCCCGGCGTTGCTGATAGCCGGTGTGACCGCTTCCGTGATCGCTCTACTGTTAAGCTTTCCCGTCTTCCGCGTCCGGGGGGATTATCTCGCGATTGTCACCTTGGGCTTTGGCTTCATCATCCGCATCTTTGCCATGAACAAACCGGCGTACACCAACGGTGCCATGGGACTCAACGACATCCCGGACAACGCCAACTTCCTCTGGATCGGGATCATCGCCATCGTGACCTTTGTGGTCATGCTCCACGTGATCTATTCCAAATACGGTCGCGCCATGAAAGCGGTACGGGATGATGAAGATGCCGCCATCGCCATGGGGGTCAATACCTTCTGGATCAAAACCGCAGCCTTCATGACCAGTGCCTTCTTCGAGGGGATCGGCGGTGGATTGCTCGCCTCCT
>WFMQ01000058.1 GCA_015488995.1 Nitratifractor sp.
GCTTCGTGCGCTTCGGGGGAGATCGAGCCGAGGCTCATCGCGGCCGTGGAGAATCGCTTGAGGATTGCCTCGACCGACTCCACCGCTTTGAGTGGGATCGCGTCCCGCTCATGCGTAAAGGTAAAGAAATCACGGATAAACTTCGTCCCCCGCCCCTCGATCATCGTCTTGAGCTTGTTGAAATCTTCTGTTTTCCCTGTCTGAGAGAGTTGATGGATCGTGTGGACGGTTTTGGGCGCAAAATCGTGGTACTCACTCCCTTGGGTGTATTTGTAAAATCCCCCAATGTGCAGGGGGAAGATGTGGTTTTTCATCCGAGCATCGTAGGCATCGGCATGGGCTTTGGCGACGCGGGCACCGATCTCCTTGTAGCCCAATCCTTTGAGGAGTGCATGGGAGCCACGGAAACATTCTGTGATGACGTCATCGCTCAATCCGACGATATCGAACAGTTTGGAGTTGCGATAGCTGGCGATGGTGGCGATCCCCATTTTGGACATGATCTTGAGCAGACCGGCATTCATCGATTTGCGCAGACGTTTGAGCAGAACCGTGTTGTCTGTTTGCTCCCCTTTGCGATTGGCGACCTCCACAGCGGTCGCATAGTAGAGGTACGGATAGATCGCCGCTGCACCGTAGGCGAGGAGTGTCGCCGCCTTGTGGGAGTCGTACACTTCACCACTCGCCGCGACGATGCTCGTAGTGTGGCGAAGCTTGGCTTCAAGCAAGGCTTCGTTGACCCGTCCGACCGCCATGAGCATGGGGATCGTACGGAGCATGGGGTTGACCCCGCGATCGTCGAGGAGGATGACCCGCACCCCCCCATCACGGACATCGGATAGGATCTGCTCGACCAGAGCGTCGAGGGCTTCCTTGAGCCCCTGCTCATAGGTCACATCGTACCGCTGAGTGCGGTAGGTGGGGTCATATTTTGGGTCGTTGGGATTGCCAAACTCTTGCAGGACATTGAACTTGTCAAACGAGAGGATGGGGGAGACGGTCTTGAGACGCTTGGCGTGTTCGGCATCTTCGACGAGGATGTTGCGGATCTCTCCAAATCCCGTATTGAGTGACATGACGGTCTTTTCGCGGATCGGATCGATGGGGGGATTGGTCACCTGGGCAAACTTCTGACGGAAAAAGTCCGAAAAGCTCCGCTGTTTATCCGAAAAAGCAGCCAGCGGGGTATCATCCCCCATCGAGGCGGTGGTCTCTTTGCCTTCCTTGATGACCGGTTCGATCACTTGCTCGAGTACTTCGAGGGTGAAGTTGAAGTAGCGTTGCTTGGCTTGGAGATCTTCGGTGGTGAAGCGTTCCACTTCGCTCACGGGGCGATCGGCGTACTCTTGGAGGTAGACCATGTGTGTGTTGAGCCATTTGGCATAGGGCTCTTTGGTTTTGAGATAGTCATTGATGTCGTTGTCTTTGAGCACCGTGCCGTACTTCATATCCAATCCGATCATCTCACCCGACTGGAGACGACCCCGCTCAAGGATCTGATCTTCGTCGATGTCCAGCACCCCGTATTCACTCGAGATCAGGAGACGCCGGTCACGGGTGATGATGTATTTGGCCGGACGCAAGCCGTTGCGATCGAGGACGACCCCGATGTGACGGCCGTCGGTCATGCTCACCGCCGCCGGACCATCCCACGCCTCAAACGTCGTACTGACGTATTCGTAAAAGGCACGGAGTTCGGCATCCATGTGAGGGGCATTTTGCCACGCAGCCGGGAGTACCGAGCGGGCGATACGGAAAAAGTCCATCCCATTGACCCGCAAAAATTCGATGAAGTTGTCGAGGCTCGCACTGTCGCTCATCCCCTCCTGGACGATGGGGAGCAGACGCGCCAGCTCTTCGTCGCTGAAGACACCGCTCTTGATCGCTTCACTCTTGGCGAGGGTGTTGAAGCGGTTGGCTGTCACCGAGTTGATCTCCCCGTTGTGGGCGACCATCCGGAAGGGCTGGGCGAGTTTCCATTTGGGGAGGGTGTTGGTGGAGAAACGCTGGTGGAAGAGGGCAAAACTGATCTCAAAGGTTGGATCGGCCATATCGACATAAAACTCTTTGAGGTGAGTGGGCATCACGAGCCCTTTGTAGGAGACCACTTTGGAGGAGAAGGAGGGGATGTAGAAGTCCTCCTTGTCCCCGAGGGCTTTTTCGATCTCTTTGCGGGAGAGGTAGAGGAGTGCCTCGAAGCGACGGCGTCCCATCAGGGAGTTGGGCGCGACAAAGATATGGTACATGGACGGCAGAGTTGCAATCGCCTGTTCACCGAGGGCATCGGTGTTGACCGGGACGTTGCGTGTGTAGAGCAATTGGAGGTCGTTTTTCTCACACACTTCACGGAAGACGGTCACATCATCCTCGTCTGTGCTGAAGAGCACCGCGACGGCGTATACAGAGGGGAGATCTACCCCCTCTTTTTCCAGCTCTTTGCTGAAAAATTTACGCGGAATCGAGAGGAGCAATCCACTCCCATCCCCCGTCTTGCCATCGGCGGCAATCGCCCCGCGATGGATCATCCGTGAGAGGGAGGTGACGGCATCTTCGAGGTTTTGACGTGAGGGTTTCTTGTCGATGGATGCGAGGAGTCCAAAGCCACAGTTGTCTTTGAATGAGGTAAAAAGATCTTGCATAAGCCAACCTTAATCGATATTTCAGTAGGGTTCCGAAAATCCCCAAAGTCCAAGATTGTACCCAAAAAGCGGTTAGAAACTAATGAAAAAGGTGAAAATGTGAAAGGTTTTGTCCTCGCCCTCACCCGCGCCAAAAACGAAGATATGATCGCCACCATTCTCGGTGAACACGCCATCGGACGCTACTACCGTTTCTACGGCGCACGCCATTCGATCCTCCAGCTGGGGCATTTGATCGATTTTGAAGTCGAGGGGGAGCAGGATCGCTTCATGCCTCGACTGCGGAGTCTGCGCCATCACGGTTTCCCCTGGCTCTACGATCGCAATCGCCTAATGCTCTGGCACGATTTTATCAAACGGTTCGAGCCTCATCTGCGGGATGCTGAAGAGCTGGATCGCTTCTACTTCGACCTGCTGCTGACCGCCGCCCGACAC
>WFMQ01000059.1 GCA_015488995.1 Nitratifractor sp.
CCCCTCCACACCTGCCGAAGACCTCTTCAGCCTCTCCACCCCTTCCCCATCCTCTGCCTTCAACACTCCTCAGGAAGAGGAGAAGACTTTGGGGCTCGAAGACATGCTGAAGATGACACGTGAAGCAGCTTCTGCCCCCCACGGATACCATGAACCGGAGCTCGATTTCTTCATGGCCACCCCCGCACCGTCCACGGAGAAGGCACCAGCGAATCCAGAGCCAGAACCAGAGCCCCCCGTAGCCGTCAAAGAGGACGATCCCCTTTTTACCTTGGATCAGGAATCGGTCGAGGGGGTGAACCTTCCTGGACGCGCGACATCATCCCACCCGATGCGGGGAAGTACACGTCCAGCAGAGACACCTGAGAATGAGCCCTCTCCGTCTTTCAATCGACGCGATCTTTTTGCCGATCCGACCTCAGAAGTGTTTGAGCTATCGGAGACAGAGGATACCTCGGACTTTTTTGCCACGTCAGAGACCCCCCCTGCTCAAGAGAGTTTTGAGAGACCCGATCCGATCGAGACACCCGCAGGAGAGACGTATACAGACGGTGCATCGGAGATTGCCCTTGCACAGGAAGAGGAAGAGACACTCTTTTCGTGGGATGATGTCGGCATGAGAGAGCAAGAGGAAGCAGCCATCGCGCTCTTCGGAGAGGGACTGACTTCCCAAGAAGCCCCCTCCACTCTCCAAAGTGCACCGTCTCCTACGCTGGATGAGGATACACAGAAGAGGGGAGACGACGCACGTCACGCTTCGACGGCAGACCCTCTCGAGGCGGTGCGGCATACAGAACACAACGTACCGCGTGATCTCTCCCCCAATCAAAATCCTGAACCTGCCGAGGAGAGGGGACGAGAGCGCACCATGCCGGAAGCGGCTTTCGATCCCACACCCCTGCATGAGGCGCCTTCCAAACCGACGTTTGCGTCCCCCTCTGATGCCCCCACGACACCCACACCCACATCGGCTCCTGAGCCTGTACCCACACCCCGACCCGAAGTGGAGCCCATACCTGAACCTGAGCCTGAACCTGAGCCCATACCTGTGCTGGAGTTGGAGCCAGAAAGCACTTTTGACTGGGATCCACACCCGAGGTACTGGGAGTTTGAGCCCGATGACGAGGATACCTTGTACGAAAAATTTGCCTACATGGGGCAAAAATATCGAAACATGATGCATCAGTACCATGCACGCGTAGAATTGGATGGGGGGGTCATACAGGAAGCCAAAGACTTCATCCAAATGGTCTCAGATCATGATTACTCCGAAGGACAGGTTGAAGCAGCGATCCGACGCTACCAAGAATACAAAGCGCACAACCATCTCGGTGAAGCAGCACAAATGCTGATCGCCGCCGCGACGACCGAATCGGTGTTTGCTCAGTTCATGCTGGCACGTGAACTCTTCAAAGGGGATGTCCTGATCCAAGACTTCCCCGAGGCGTTCACACAGATCAATCATTTGGCGGAAGAAGATTATCCCGAAGCGATCTGCGATTTGGGTCAATTGTATGAACACGGGATTGGGATTGGCAAAAACAAACAACACGCCCTTCTGCTCTACAAGGAAGCCGCCAAAATGGGGATCGACCGGGCACAAAAACACTACGATCGACTCAAAGGCACCAACCCCATTGCCTCCCTCAAGTCACTGACCGGATCTCTGTTTCGACGTAAAAAGTAAGTGGGGGGAGTGACCCCCAAACTGCTTTTAACCCCAACTTGACTAAAATAGTATTCACATTTCCCGATTAGAAGGCAGAAAACCGTTATGATTACATGGATGCAGAGACACAACCGATACCTCGTATGGACGATTTGGGTGGCGACCATCGCCTTTATCGGTGCCGGCTTCGTGGGCTGGGGCAGCTATAAGTATGGCTCCAAGTCCAGTGCCGTCGGCGAAGCAGGTGATGTCGAGATCAGCAACGCACGCTTGAACATTACCTACCGCAATCTCTATGATCGCTACCAAGCACTGTTCAAAGGCAAATTTGACGAAGCACAAGCACGCAAGATGGGATTGCTCAAACAAGCGTTTGATTCCCTCGCTTCACAAGCTCAACTCCTCAATTTGGCCCAACAGTACGGGATTGTGGTGAGTGAGAAAGAGTTGGCAGATTACATTGCGGGGATGCGAGGGTTCCAAGAGAATGGTGTCTTCAATCATCAGGTCTACAACACCTACCTGCAGAATCGCGGGATGAAAAGTACGACGTTTGAAGCGATGCTCTCCGATGAATTGACGATTCAGAAGCTGCTCAATTTGATTGAAGTCCCTCCGGTTCCTTTGGAGAACGAAACCGTGGCTTCGGCCTTGAGTGTCGAAGACAAAATCGGATACACCGTCCTCTCCCCCGACCCCGCATCGGTGACCCTGAGTGACGCGGAAATCAAGCAGGCATGGGAACGCACCCGGGATACCTACATGACACCCCAGATGTATCAAGTCGCTCTGCTGTGGACGGAGACCCAGTCCATACCCGTCACCGACAAAGAGCTCCAAGCGTATTACGATAAGAACAGTTTCAATTACGTCGATGCCAATGGCACCCAAGCACCTTTTGAAAAAGTCAAGGCGACGGTAGAGCAGGATCTAAAAATCCAAAAAGGGAAGAAACAAGCTCTGCTCGATTACATCGCGGTGAAAAAAGGAAAGAAATCCTTTGCTGAGACAAAGAAGCTTCCACTCAACGATCCCCTGCTCCCCAAAGCCCTGTGGAAATCCATGGTCGAAAACAGTGTGGGCACTCTGCTGAAACCCAAGGCGATCGGTTCACGCTACGTCACCGTGAAGATTGAAAAAGTGATCGATCCCCAGCCGATGACGTATGCGCAGGCCAAAGAGAAGGTGACCGAAAGTCTCAAGCGTGACCAGTCGGCGGCGAATGTCGAAAAAAAGGCTAAGGAACTGCTCAAAACTATCGACAAAGCATCCGCGACCACAAGTGGCTATATCCGCTTGATGAATACAGAGACACTCCCCCCACTTAATCGGCAAGAGAGTGTGGAATTTTTTCAGAAACTCTTTACATCTTCAGAAAAAAAAGGTATCATAAGCCTCTCAAAACGTATGGTGGTTTACACAATTTTGGATCAGAGATTTGCGCCCGTTGACCAAAATTTGACCCAGACTGTACAGCAAGAGACGGAAAAGATCAAGAAGCGTGTGTTTGAAGAAGCCCTGTTCAAAACTCTCAATGAACAGTTCCCGGTCAAAGCGTATGCAAAAGGACTTTAATTGAGCAAAACAATCTTAGCGGTTGATGTGGGTTCGACGACGACGAGTGTCGTCATAGCTGAGCTTTCGGAGAGTGGCATTGTCGAAGTGACTGGGCACGGTTTCGCCAAATCACAGGGGGTCAAGAAAGGGGTCATCACCAACATTGAGCTCTCATCACGTTCGGTGAAAAAAGCGTTGGGAGATGCCCGAAGAATCTCGGGGAACAACATCTCCGTAGCGACGGTGTCCCTCTCCAATGCCTATGTCAAGAGTATCAATTCGACGGGGGTGGTCAATATCCCACACAAGGATATCTCCCTCAAAGAGATCAACCGAGCGATGGAGACGGCGTTGTACAACGCCAACATCCCCAGCGAGTATGAAGTGATCCACGTCCTCCCCTACAATTTCAAGGTGGACGATCAAGATGGGATCGAGGATCCTTATGGCATGAATGCGAGTCGGATGGAGGTCAATGTCAACATCATCCTGACGCAAAAGTCGAGCCTAAGCAATCTCTCAAAGGCGATACGTACCGCTGGGCTGGAGATCGAATCGGTGGTGCTCAACAGTTATGCATCGGCCATCGCCACCCTCAAAGAGGATGAACGCCAATTGGGCGCGGCGGTGATTGACATGGGGGGACAGACAAGCAACCTTGTGATTCACACGGGCAATGCCATCCGGTACAACGATTTTATCCCGGTCGGATCCAATCACATCACCAACGATCTCTCGATGGCACTCCACACTCCGTTGCAAGCAGCAGAGAAAGTGAAGACACAGTATGGTGACTTACTGAACACCTCGACCGATGTCATCGATCTTCCGGTGATTGGGGATGAGGAGAATCACAACACCATCTCTCTTGAGATTGTCCATTCGGTGATTCTCTCCCGTGTCGAAGAGCTCATGGCATTGCTTGAACGCTCATTTTCGCGCAGCGGTTTAGGGGATCAGGTCGGTTCGGGTATTATCTTGACGGGAGGTATGACCAAACTCAAGGGAATACGTGAATTGGCACAGGCAATTTTTCATGCCAAGCCAGTACGGATAGGATATCCCCGTACATTGGGTGGTTTGTTTGAAGAACTGGATGATCCAGAATTTCAACGGTGGTCGGCTTGTTGCTCTACCGGATTGGTGAGCATACGCAGTATGAGATTGACAATGCACGACGCTTACTCCACAACAAGCAAGAGGATGGGAATGCCGAAGAGAATTTGACAAACATTCGTCTCAATGACCACGAACAGACAAACCCAATCGATGCCGACCTTTTTGAGGGGAAGACGATTGAGGCTCCGAAATGGGATACTGACAACGACAAAAAAGATGTCCAATTTTCTTTTGAAGATTTGGCACAGCCTGATGGGCACGAACAAGGAGTCATGCGGCGATTTGCCAATTGGCTCAAACAATTATTTTAAGAGGGGGATAGACAACACATGGAAAATTTTGATATTGAAGTAGAAAAAATGAACATGATGGTACCAGAAGGTGCAAAGATCAAGGCAATAGGCGTCGGTGGTGGCGGAGGAAATATGATCAATCACATGATCAATGAAGGCGTTTTCGGGATCGACTTGATTGCAGCCAACACCGATGCTCAAGCACTGGATTCATCGCTTGCACCGTACAAAGTCCAACTGGGAATGAGTGCGACACGGGGATTGGGCGCGGGTATGATGCCCGAAAAAGGGCGTGAGGCTGCGCTGGAGAGTTTTGATGAGATCAAGGCACTCCTTTCAGGGTCTGATATCGTCTTCATCTCTGCCGGTATGGGAGGGGGCACGGGCACTGGTGCTGCCCCCGTCGTCGCTCAGGCGGCTCGAGAAATCGGTGCCTTGACGGTCTCCGTGGTGACCAGTCCTTTCAAATTTGAGGGTCGCAAGCGGATGAAACTGGCCAAAGCGGGTCTTGAAGAGCTGAAGCAAGAGAGCGACTCGATCGTCGTCATCCCCAACGAAAAGCTTCTGAGCATTGTCGAAAAAAACTTGGGGATCAAAGAGAGCTTCCGATTGGTAGATGATATTCTCTCTCAAGCCGTCAGTGGTATCTCCAATGTGATCCTTTCCCATGCCCCCAACGATATCAACCTTGACTTCGCGGATGTCCGTACGGTCATGAAGCATCGGGGTCTGGCTCTCATGGGTGCGGGCAGAAGTGCCGGTGCCAATGCGGCATACGATGCTGCGAAGATCGCCCTCGAATCTCCACTGCTTGATAACATTTCGATCGACGGTGCCATGGGTGTCTTGGTTCACTTCCACATCCATCCCGATTATCCGATCCTTGAGATCTCCAAAGCCATGGACATTATCGAAGAGAATGCCGATGAAGATGCCAGTGTCATCTTCGGGACCACTACCAGTCAAGATATGGGTGATGATGAAGTCCAGATCACCATCATAGCTACCGGGTTTGAGGATCCCAATAGCTTGGCAAGCGAGAAAGCTCAAAAAGCCAACGATGCTTCGTCGCTCATGAAGAAAAATGCCAGTGCCAACACATCCATCCCTCAACCTCAGCACCTCCAGCAGCGTCGGGTCGTCGGTGGATACGATACGAGCAATGAAGATGTTCTGGATGTCCCCACCTTCCTTCGCCGGCAAATGGACTGATATCACCCCTACCCCCCTCGATTTCTATCGTGCCCCTTTCTCCCCGTTTGGGATAGGCACGGTGATGCTCTGCCACCACTTTTCCATGATTATGAGGAGTGTTCATGTACGGATACTACCGTGTCGCTGCCGCTGTCAATGCCACCACCATCGCCAACCCTGAAGCAAACAGCTCTGAAGTGATCGCCCTGTTGCATGAGGCAGACCGGCAACGTGTCGGAGTGGTCGTCTTTCCCGAATTGACCCTCACAGGCTATACAGCCAGTGACCTGCTTCTCAATCAAACGCTTATGTCGGCTCAGGATGAAGCCCTATCGCGTATCCTCTCTGCCTCCAGAGGCATACAGACCGTAGCCATTGTGGGTCTGGCTCTCATCGAGGCGGATCGACTCTATAATGTCGCGGCCGTGATCCAACAAGGAACCCTACTCGGCATCGTACCCAAATCCTATCTCCCTAACAAAAAAGAATTCTACGAAAAACGGCAGTTTGTCAGTGGACGGGATATCGTCCGATCCAGCGTGATGCTCCTGGGAGAGGAGGTGCCATGGGGGGTAGATCTGCTCTTTTCTGATGGGCGTGATGTGACCTTTGGGGTGGAGATTTGTGAGGATCTCTGGGCCGTCACACCTCCGAGCAATCGGATGGCGAGCAACGGTGCCAACGTGATTTTCAACCTCTCAGCAAGCAACGAACTCATCGGCAAAGCCACCTATCGTGAAGAGCTGGTGCGCACCCAGAGTGCCCGATTGGTCGCGGCGTATGTCTATGCCAGCAGCGGTGTGGGGGAGTCCACGACCGATACCGTCTATGGCGGACATGCCCTCATCGCTGAGTACGGAAGCACCGTCGCCCAAAATGAACGCTTCCGGCAAGAGAGCCACCTCATCACCGCCGATGTTGATCTCCAAAAATTACGCTGGCTGCGTCTCAATGAGGGCTCATATGGCGACGGACAGCAGACGAGCTCCCGCACGATCACGATCGATACACTGCCCCAGATCACGACCATCCGGCGCACCATCGATCCCCACCC
>WFMQ01000060.1 GCA_015488995.1 Nitratifractor sp.
AAAGATCACTTATCTTGCGATAATCCAAACAAATCTTCAAGGCCTTAACTCAAGGTCTCTTTGTTTGTGGACGCGTATTATAGCGGGTCTTTCTTTGAATGTCAAGGGTTTTTGGGGAAAAAGTGAAAATTCTTTGTTTTTTTTTGAAAAGGGGGAAAGAAGGGGATGTAAGGCGAATATGTCGCCTTACATTATATAGTAGAAAAAACTTAAAGTTCTTCAGCTTCCTGTACATCGTAGAGGATATCGTCCATAGGATGGCGATACATTGGCATAGCCAAACGCTTCTCGTCAAGGATATGGCCGATGAAGCCGATACTGCGACCAATAATAAAGAAGGCATTCAAGGTACCGGACTCAATGAACTCATCGATCTCATCTTCAGGATACCCCAATGCACGCCACATATCGACCATCAAGATACCGATGGTACCGTCAACATTGAGAATGAGATTTTCCTTTTTGCTTGTGGTGAGCTGCTCTACTGTCAGAGCATAGTCCAGCAATGGTGTCGCGGGGAAATGCTCCGCTGCAAATTTCTTGAGCCCTTCGACACGGAGGTCCGGGTTCTTGAGAGATTTGATGCGGTGACCGATACCAGGGATGGGCACGCCTTGTTTCTTCATGTATCCAAGGAACTCAGCAGGCGTGAGATCGTTGTCGTCGGCATACTTGAAGTATTTTGCAGCACCATCGATCGCACCACCAAAGCGAGGTCCGATCGTCAACAGACCGGTCACGAGTGCCTCGACAACCGATTTGCCGGCACGAGCCGTGACTTTGGCATTGTGGGCACCGGAAACGGCGGGGCCGTGATCGGCGACGGTTTTCATCACTGTCTCGATAAACTCGGTTGCCCATTTGGGATACTGTTTTTTGAACCACAACAGGGATATAACATCACCAATCCCTTTGCCGGTGTCGGGTGTCGCGACTGAGCTGATGGGGAAGCCGGCATAGGTGGCTTCTTCGCCGCGATCATCGGAGATGGTACAGATGAACTGTTTTGAACGGCGAGTCTTGGGCACCGTTTTGAGCTCGGGCTCGGGGATCTCCTGAATCGTACCGTTAGCACGAAGCTCTTCATAAACCTCTTTGATGGTACCGGGGAGATCGTTGAACGAAGCGGGAACATGGATACCGGCTTCAGCCATCGCTTGGTTTTTCGCTGCCGCTGTCTCGCGCTCAGCATTGGCAGAGGCTCCAGCGTGTCCGAATTGTACCCCACTGCTGAAATGCTTGGCAATGGTTCCGATACACCACGCAATGATAGGTTTTTTGATTCGGCCGTCTTTGACCGCTTCGATCACTTTATACTCTTCAGTACCACCCACTTCACCGAGGAGAATCATGTACTTGACATCCGGGTTGGATTCCATACGGAGGAGGTTGTCGATAAAGACCGATCCGACGAAGCGGTCACCGCCGATAGCAACCCCCTCAGCGATACCGTCGGCATTGATGGAGATGATGTTGGAAATCTCGTTGAAGAGGCCGCCCGACCGTGTCACCAATCCGCACGAACCAGCACGGTGAAGTTTGGAGTTGACAATGTTGTCGATGGTACCACCGATGTTGGCGATCTTGAAGGCACCGGGTGCGATGGCACCGACGGTTGCGGGGCCGATCACGGTCACGCCGGCATCACGGGCGGCTTGATTCATGGTACGTGCCAGACGCTCAGGAATTCCCTCGGCTGTGATCATGATGCTTTTGAAGCCACCGATCTCGAGGGCTTCCATGGTCACATCGTACGCCGTACGGAACGAACCAAAGTTGAGCAGCACATCTGCCTGAGGCTGAGCCGCTTTGGCGTCGGCGGTACTCTTGTAGAGAGGTACCATGATCTCATCGGGTCCGTAGAAAAACTTCTCAAACTTGTTGTTGCTGGTAGGGGCTACGATGGCGGCGACGGAAGGTTTGTCCCGTCCGATGGTGTAATCGTAGTCCAACATACGCTGGATCGCTGTTTTATTGTTGTTCCAGAAAATCGCCTGGGTGTCTTTGGTAAATAATCTGCTCATGCTGTCTCTCCCTTACTTCTCAAGTGCCATACGCACGATGTCTGTGACGTGTGTTTCCGGGCCGTATACTTCGATGTCGAGCCCCAATCTGTCTGCCGCTTCTTTGATGTCTTTGAGCCCTTTTTCGTAGTTGGGGCCGCCACGACGGACGTAGATCTTGGTTTTGTGGGCTTTGAGTTTCTCGGCATAGATTTCAAACGCTTGGATGATCCCAGTGAAGGTCTTGGCCACATCGGTAAAGTTGGCAATCGCTCCACCGATGATAAGCACTTTACCCCGAGGATCATCATAACGGGTCATGAGATCAAAAATCGTCTCGGCATAGAATTTGGTCTCACCCGTGGTCGGCCCACCGCTGTATTCACCGTAGTTGGCCAAGTCTTCGACGCCGGCCATATCCGCGATGGTATCGGCATACACGACGGAGGCTCCCCCTCCGGCCACCATCGTCCAGATACGTCCCATGGGATTGAGGATTGTCAGCTTGAGTGACGCACCGGACTTGGAATCGGCTTCAGCAATCGCCGCCTCTTCCGGGCTCTGATCCTCCATCCCAAACGGCGTAGGGAATTCGATCTCGCCCCACTGATCCTGCATCATAAATCCAGCCGTATCGTCCAAGCGGGCTACAAGATCGAGGATGGCCATGTTGCCCCCTTCGAGCATGACGATGGGGTTGATCTCAAGATACGCGAAATTCATGTCACGGTAAAATTTGAAGAATTGGATGGCAAAAGAGATAAACGCCTCTTTGTTTTCAGCCGGAATATCGGCGGGGACATGCGAGCGCACCATCTTTTCCATGTCACTGTCGGGCATGTTGATGGGGATGTGAACTTCGTTGACTTTCTCGTCCCAGCCCTCTTCGACCTCCATGCCCCCTTCGGCAGACATGTAGAGGACATCATCTTCACCGACCGTCGTGGCTGAGATGTAATACTCCTGATCCTGTGTGTGCGGTGTAAATGGCTCGACGATGAAGTGGCTCAGGTGACCATGCTGTCCACTGAGGAGCGTCACATCGTGCGCCTGCTTTTCATCGATCCATTTGGCGGCGTCCTCGAGGGTGACATCACCTGGCTTATTGGTACGGAAAAGAACCAAATCATTCTTGCCGCGCTTGCCAAAGAGCATATCAGGCTTGGCAACCAACGGCTCCTGATTGAGCCATTCGAAGCCGTGCTCCTTGGCTTTGGCGCGTAATGCGTCGCCACTGGTGACCATCACCGATTTGAATCCGTAATGAAACCCGTCAAAATATTCGTTCCAATGGCGTGCGAAAATCGCCTTGCCATCGTATTCTCTAATCGCCTTTTGAGCCATTGAGTTCTCCTTTGGTTGTTTGAGTTACAGCATTGTATCTTTTGGGGGGTTTAACTTATCCATAAGCTAAAAATATTCAGGGGGGTTTGGTGGAAATGTGTATTTTGGAAACAATCCCCTACAGCTTCAGGAAATTGTCAAGCATCTCATGTCCGTATTCGCTCATGATCGATTCGGGGTGGAATTGCACGCCATAAATGGGTTTGCCTCTGACCTGAATCGACATGATCTCTCCATCATCGAGACTGTGGGATGTCACGTCGAGGGTATCCGGAAGGTTTTCTGAGTTAACCGTTAGCGAATGGTAACGGGTTGCCTGGAATGTTTCAGGGATGGCGTTATAGATAGGGGTTTCCCGGTCAATGTGCACTTGAGACGTTTTACCGTGCATCATGTTTTTGGCGCGGATCACTTCCCCGCCAAAGACCTGAGCAATGCTCTGATGCCCCAGGCAGATCCCCATCATGGGCACCGCTTCTTCAGCAAAGGTTTTGATCACGTCCAGTGTCACCCCCGCGTCGTCCGGTGTTGAGGGGCCGGGGGAGAGGATGATCTTTTCGGGGTTGAGCTCACGGATGGCCTCCACCGTGAGCTCATCGTTGCGGATGACTTTGAGATCGGCACCCAATTCACGGCAATATTGAACAATGTTGTACGTAAAACTGTCGTAATTGTCAATCATGAGTACCATGCGAAACTCCCAAGCATAAAGTTCCGCATTCTATCATGGGTCAGCTTAGTCGAATCAAGCACCCACATACAGCTGACGCGGGCGGGCGATTTTGGATGTGGGATCTTTTTTGAATTCGATCCACTGGGTTACCCAGCCCACCGTACGCCCAATGACAAAGATGGGGGTAAACATTGACTTGGGAATTTTGAGTGCCGTGAGAATTACACCAGTATAAAAGTCAATATTGGGGTAGAGCTTTCGTGAAATGAAGTAGTCGTCACTCAGTGCGATCTCTTCAATCCGTCGAGCGATCGCCATCAATTCCGTATCCAGCCCCAACGCTTCACGCAGTTCATCCTGCAACCCTTTGAGAATGCGGGCACGGGGATCGAAGTTTTTGTAGACACGGTGACCAAAACCCATGAGGCGAAAGGGATCCTCGGGGTCTTTGGCCTTGGCAATGTATGTTTCGACATGCTCGACACTCCCAATCATCTCCAACTGAGCGATCACCGATTCGTTGGCACCGCCGTGTGCCCTGCCCCACAAGGCAGCAATCCCCGAAGCAATCGCGACGTAGGGGTGAGCCCCTGTCGAGGCCACTCCCCGTACCACGGTCGTCGATGCATTCTGCTCGTGATCCGCGTGAAGGGTGAAGATCGTGTCCAGTGCTCGGATCTCCACATCACGAATCTTCGCTTCCCCCTCAGCCGTCCGGTGCATTTTTCCTCCCGGGTAGGCACGCATCATCGTCAGAAAATTTTCGGTAAAGCTCAAATCGACATCGGGATAGATGAAGGGGATCCCAAGAGAGTGACGATAAGCATAGGCTGCGATCGTCGGGATTTTGGCGATGATCCTCCGTGCCATCTCCTGATACTCGGCTTCGTCATTGATCTCAATGTGCGTATCATAGAAAGACGCCAGAGCTGTCGTGGCAGCACTGAGCGTCGCCATGGGGTGGGCGTTGTCGGGGAAGGCTTTGAAAAGGTTTTTCAACCCTTCATGGAGAAAAGCCCGATGCCGCAACTCCAAATCAAAATCCTGCAATACTCCCACATCGGGCAGGCGCTCATTGAGTAACAGATAGCAGGTCTCGAGATAGCTGTGCTTGGTGGCCAGCTCTTCGATCGGAATGCCCCGATAGCGAAGCTCCCCTTTGGCACCATCGATAAATGTGATGGCCGAGGCACAGCTTGCTGTCGAGGTAAAGCCCGGATCATAGGTAAACATCCCTGTATCGGAAAAAAAGGAACGGAAATCCACAACCGAAGGCCCCCGTGTCCCATCGAGGATCGGGTAATCGTATTGGGAACCGTCTCGGTTGTTGGTAACTGTAAACGTATCGTGAGACATTCTAAACTCCTTGGGTGGTCAAGATGGCCAAATGATCGTATACCATCTTAGCACAAAAGGGTTCGCCAATGCAAATTAGCAAAAGTTATTCAACTCATTATACAGGCTGTCGCGCTCCACGGGCGTAAACCCGGCGTTTTGGATCAGTGCGACGAAGCTCTCCATATCCATCCCGCTCGCACTCTCTGCTCCAGCAGCAGACTGGATCGACTCCTTTTCGATCGTCCCATCCATGTCATCACACCCAAACTCCTGGGCGATAAGTGCCAAGCCAATGGTGGCCGAAGCCCAGTAGGCTTTGATGTGGGGGATGTTGTCGAGGAGGATACGGCTGATGGCGTAGGTCTTGAGGATCTCCTGGCCGGTGGGAAACTCGGTGACACGGAGAAAATTGTTCTCCTTCTGATACACCAATGGGATGAAGGCGTTGAACCCACCGGTCTCATCCTGCAACGCCCGCAAGCGCAACATGTGATCGATCCGGTGAGCACGAGTCTCGACATGGCCGAAGAGCATCGTGGCGTTGCTCTGATGTCCTCGCTGGTGCCATTTGCGATGAATGTCGATCCATTGATCGGAGGTGACTTTCCCTTTGCAGAGATACTCTCGTACCTTCTCATCAAATATCTCTGCTCCGCCGCCGGGCATACTGTCCACGCCGCTTGCAATCATCTGATCCAGTACTTCATCATAGCTCAGGCCGTATGTCCGAGAGAGGTAATCCACCTCAGCAGCGGTCATTGCTTTGATGTGGATCTCCGGGATGGCTGCTCTCACTTTGGCAAACGCATCCATGTACCACTCGACCCCACCGGTAGGGTTATGGGCCGAGACGATGTGCACCTCCTTGGCGCCCCGTTTGTGGGCTTGGAGGGCGATGGCCGCCACTTCATCGGGAGTCATCGTGTATTGGTGGGGATTTTTACGGCTGGCAGAGTAGGCACAAAATTTGCAGGTATCGGCACACACATTGGTGGGATTGATGTGACGATTGATGTTGAAGTACGTTTTGGTGCCGTATCGGTCACGACGGATAGCATCGGCCAACGCTCCGAGGGTCATCAGATCGAGATCGTAGAGGGCTTCCCCTTCAGCGTGGGTGAGACGATGGCCTTGGCGCACTTTGTCTGTCAGATTCATGGGCGTTCCAGTTGATAAAATTACGGTATTATACCCACAATACTTTGGACAAGGGATACCCGTGAAAGAATTGAAAATACAGATCGAAACGCTTCTGCACGAAAACGCACCCGACTTTGCGATCGCCAAAGTGCTCAAACAACACCTCAAAACCTACAATGACACCCTTGAGAGTACCTTTGCGCAGAGTGGTGGCAAGGATTTTCTCGTCAAACACACCCGCAAAATCGACCAGATCCTCGGCTGGGTCTATCGAGTAGCGGTGCGGGAGATGTATGGGGATTATCAACCCCCGACCAACGCCCTGCCCCTCGCCCTCATCGCACTGGGGAGCTACGGC
>WFMQ01000061.1 GCA_015488995.1 Nitratifractor sp.
CGGAGATGTGTATAAGAGACAGGGTCGTGCGTCCCCCACAGGGAGAGTTCGAGTACCAGTGGGGTGAGATCGGCCTGGAGGATCTCGGGGGTATCATGGGGTGAGAGGAGTCGGGAACGGTGCCAGAGATGGTATGCCTCCCCCGCGCTCAAGCGTCCGGCACGCCCTGCCCGCTGGGTCGCAGCATCCTCCGAGACGAAGATTTGAGTGAGACGATTCATCCCCGTCAGGGGATTGAAGATCGAGACATTCTGAAGCCCGGAATCCACCACCGTCGTGATCCCCTCGATCGTCAGGGAGGTTTGGGCGATGTTGGTGGCAAGGACGACTTTGCGTTTGCCCGGGGGTGGCGGGGCGATGGCGCGATCCTGCTGGGTTTTGGTGAGGTTGCCATAGAGCAGGGCAAGGCGGGTATCCGACGGAATATCGGGGGAGAGGATCTGCTCGACGCGTTTGATCTCACGGACACCGGGGAGGAATACGAGGATGCTCCCTTCCGTTTGCCCAAGGAGCGTGCGGACACGATCGGCGACCACGGCGGAGAGGGTCTGACGTGTCGGAAGCGGAGTGGCCGGGTCGAGATAGTGTCGGGTGACGGGGTAGCTGCGCCCTTCACTCTGGAGGACGGGGGCGGAGAGCCTCTCGGCGAGTGCCGTAGTGTTGAGGGTAGCCGACATGATGAGGATACGCAAATCCTCCCGCAGCACTTCCTGAGACTCGAGAGTAAGGGCCAGCGAGAGATCGGCATGCAGTGAACGCTCATGGTATTCGTCAAAGATCACCAGCCCCACATCTGAGAGCTCAGAATCACTCTGAATCATCCGGGTCAAAATCCCCTCGGTGACGATGAGGATTTGCGTCGCCTCACTCTCCACCCGATCCATCCGAATCCGATACCCCACACGCTCCCCAACCCGCTCACCGAGCATCTGAGCCATCCGAGCCGCCGAAGCCCGCACCGCTAATCGCCGGGGTTCGAGCATCACGATCCGCCGCCCCTCCAGCCATGACTCCTCCATGAGTGCCAGCGGAACCCTCGTCGTCTTGCCCGCCCCCGGAGGCGCTTGGAGGATGAGGCGGGTGTGGGTACGGAGATGGGAAATGATCTCGGGGAGGGTTTGGGTGATGGGGAGAGTGGGTGTCATTTAGGCTTTGTCTCTAATAATATCCTACCGATTCCTCACCGTAACTTCCGAATCTCTTCAGCAGACAATCCGGTTTTCGAAGCGATGGTTTCATCATCAAGGAGATCGATGAGATTTCTGGCGATCGCTATCTTTGTTTTCTCCATCCCCTGCTTTATTCCCTTTTCCATTCCCTTTTCCATTCCCTTTTCCATTCCCTTTTCCATTCCCTTTTCCATTCCCTTTTCCATTCCCTTCCGCTCAGCCGTTCTGAGGGCATTGATCTCATCAAACTCTCTGAGCTTTATGTAGTCGTACACTTCCAGCTCTTTTTTGTCCCAGGCGGTTTGGGTGGCGATCTCGAAAGCATCGAGGAAAGCCTGAAGGTCATGATACTCTTTGGGGATCATCGTGAGGTCTTCGGCGTGTTTGATGAAGTAAATCCATTTATCAAGGATGGTTTTGAGCTGACTGAGTGTTTGGGTAAATTTGGGTAGTTCGATGAAGGTAAATTGGAAATCATCGAGATCCTGGGTATGGGTCTCTTGATTGATAATGAGGTGTCTAGAGATGTAGTTTTGGTTGTCAAAGATGGTAAAGTTGAGGAGACCGATGAAGTAGACTTTTTTGAGAAGGGTGTAGTCGTTCCCCTTCGGCAATTGCTCTACGTACGCTTTGGAGGTGTAGTAGAGGCTCCGTTTGGCAAAGTCACCGACATCTTTCTTCTGCATCTCGACGATAAACGTGTCGCCTCTTTGGTTGGTCGCTTTTATATCCAGGATGGTCTCTTTGAGTTCGGGAATTTTAGGGACTTGGTAGGGGTTGGCCAACGTCACATCGACAATAACATATTCGTCAGTGAAATCCAAAACGGCATTGAGAAAGGAGATGAGGATGTTTTTGTGCTGCTCGTTTCCGAAGATTTTCTTGAAGGCCAGGTCGTTTTTGGGGTCGGCAAATTTCATGCGAGATCCTGTGAGGGGATGGTGATGTGTGATTATACCATAAGCGGCACATGCCGCCGAGGCAGAAAGGGGATCGAGGGCATCAGGCGAGGTAATCCTGCAAGGCTTTGGGTTCGAGGACGTCGGCGTGTCCTTTGATCTCCTCGATCGCCATGGCGGTGGCACGTGCAGCGGCGATGGTGGTGAAGTAAGGGACGTGGTTGCTCAGCACCGATTGACGGATCACTTTGGCATCGCTCTTGGCAGAGACATTGTCGGAGGTGTTGATCGCCAAGGCAATCTCTTCGTTGCGGATCATGTCGTCGATGTTGGGGCGGCCTTCGGAGATCTTGAGCACTTTGGTCGCGGGGACTCCAGCGGCTTCGAGGGCGGCATGGGTACCGGAGGTGGCGACAATCTCGAAGTCCAACTTGGTAAACATCCGCCCAATTTCTCCAGCGTGGGGCTTGTCCACCTCTGTCAGGGAGAGGAAGAGGGTGCCGGAGAGGGGGATGTCATTTTGGGTCGCAAACTGGCTCTTGGCAAAGCTGGTTCCAAACGTCGCGGAGATCCCCATTACTTCCCCCGTGGACTTCATCTCGGGGCCGAGGATGAGGTCGGATCCCGGGAGTTTGTTGAACGGGAAGACCGCCTCTTTGACGGCGACATGGTCGCGGAGTTTGGGCTCCATGATCTTCTTGTCGAAGTCCACCATGCCGAAGGTGTCGTAAAACTTCAATGCTTCTTTGAGGTCGCCCTGCACCATGACGCGGGTGGCGACTTTGGCGAGAGGCACGCCGGTGGCTTTGCTCACAAAGGGGACGGTGCGGGAAGCACGGGGGTTGACCTCGATGAGGTAAATCTCCCCTTTGTGGATGGCGTACTGGATGTTCATCAGTCCGACGACCCCCAGACCCAGCGCGATACGGGCGGTCTGATCCTTGACCTCCTGCTGGAGCTTTTTGGAGATGGAGACTGGAGGGAGGGAACACGCCGAGTCACCGGAGTGGATCCCCGCCTCTTCGATGTGCTGCATCACCGCACCGATATACACATCCGTACCATCGCTGATCGCATCGACATCGAGTTCGATGGCATTGTCGAGGAATTTGTCGATGAGGACGGGGGCATCGTTGGAGACGCGTACCGCCTCATCCATGTAGCGACGCAGCTCCTCGTCACTGTAGACCGTGCGCATCCCGCGTCCCCCGAGGACGAAGCTCGGGCGTACCAGCACCGGATAGCCGATCCGGTTGGCGATCGCCATCGCTTCATCTTTGGCGTACGCGGTGCCGTTATCCGGCTGACGGAGGCCGAGGTCTTCGATGAAGGTGGAGAATTGCTCCCGGTCTTCAGCGAGGTCGATCACCTTGGCGGTCGTACCGGAGATCTTGGCACCGATGGCCGTGAGCCCTTTGGCGAGCTTGAGCGGGGTCTGACCGCCGAAGTGGACGATCACACCGTCGGGCTGTTCGGTCTCGATGACGTTGCGCACATGCTCGAAGTCGATCGGCTCAAAATAGAGGATGTCGGAAGTGTCGTAGTCGGTGGAGACGGTCTCGGGGTTGCAGTTGTACATGATGGAGGTGATCCCCATATCTTCGAGGGCAAACGAGGCGTGGACACAGCAGTAGTCAAACTCAATCCCCTGACCGATCCGGTTGGGGCCGCCGCCGATGACGAGAACTTTTTTGTTCTCCTGTGCCGGATGGTCGGTGGTGGACAACTCTGGAGCAGGGACTTCAGTCCCGTCATTGGCGGATAGGGGATGGTGGGGAAGCGGGGTGATGTTGGTGGTGGAGTAGAGGTAGGGGGTGAGGGCTTTGAATTCAGCAGCACAGGTATCCACTTCGTTGTACTCGAGGGTGATGCCGAGCTTCTCACGGGCGTTGTAGACATCATTTTCGGTCAGTTCGAGCCCTTCGCATTTGTTGAGGATCTGAGCAATCATCGCATCACTGAAACCCTCGCTCTTTATCTGTCGGAAGCGTACCGGATCGGAAAGGAGGGCGATGTCCATGCTCTTTTCGCTCGCGACCAGCTCCTCGAGCTGATAGAGGAACCAACGGTCGATCTTGCACAGATCAAAGAC
>WFMQ01000062.1 GCA_015488995.1 Nitratifractor sp.
CCCTCATAGAGACCGCCAAAGCGAATGGACTGGAGCCTTATGGTTATTTGAAACACCTCTTAACAGAACTACCATACTTTATCAGGGACGGGAAAGATATTGAAGCGTTATTACCTTGGAAGGTTGAGGGGATAGCGAAGTTGGCTTAGAGTTTGGTTGGTGGGGTTATTGAGGGGGTTACGAAAAAAGCATGATTTTTAGTCACATAATACTATAATTATTACCGCACCAATCAAGAACCCTCTTCTCAAGGAATAGCCATGCGTACTTTCTGGATCATACTTGCCTTGATCGCCCTTGCCATCGGTGGTGGCTGGTACTATGAGCATACCCACCCCGACCGTGTCGCGGTGCGCGTCGTGACGGTGGATCGAGGGCGGGTCGAGGCGACGGTCTCCAATACCCGTGCCGGCACCGTCAAGGCATGCCGACGCACCCGACTCTCTCCGGTGATCGGGGGGCGTGTGGTGACCGTGGCCCACCCTGAGGGGAGTACCGTCCATCAGGGGGAGGTCCTACTGACACTGGATCCGACCGATACCAAAGCGGAGATCGGACACATCAAAGCACAAATCGTCTCGGCACGGGATCAGGCTCAAGCCACCTGCCTGCGTGCCGACTACATGTCCCGTACGCTGAAGCGGAAACAGGCGATCCATCCCGAGGCGATCTCGCGGGATGCATACGACAAAGTCGAGACCGAAACCCACATCGCCCATGCAGAGTGTCAAGCGGCCCGCAGTGCTGTCACGGTGGCCGAAGCAGCACTCACTGTGGCGCAGAAGCAGCTATCACACACACGGTTGACCGCTCCGTTTGACGGAGTGCTGGCGAAGATCAATGCCAAAGTGGGAGAGTACATCGCCCCCTCGCCTCCCCATGCCCCCTCGGCACCCATCATCGACCTGATTGCTCCGGGGTGTTTCGTCGTGTCCGTGCCGATCGATGAGGTGGATGCGGCACGCGTCGCGGTCGGCATGTCGGCCCAGGTGACCCTCGATGCGTGGCGTGGTACCCCATTTGCCGCTCGGGTGATCCGTACCGGACGCTACGTCGTCGATCGCCAGAAACAGTCACGCACCGTCGAGGTGGAGCTCGCACTCAGCGACCGCACCCTGACCCAGAAACTCCTCGCGGGGTACAGTGCCGATGCGACCATCGTCGTCGAGACCCGACCCGACACTCTGCGCATCCCGACCGATGCTTTGGTGGATGCATCCCATGTGTTCCTTTTCGATACCCGCGATGGGACGCTGCACAAGCGTACCGTCACCAAAGGGATCGGCAACTGGAACTTTACGGAGGTGACTCAAGGACTCAGCCCTGGAGATAAGGTTGTGATCTCTCTGGGGGAGAAAGGGGTGAAGGAGGGGGCGTACGCACAGATCGCCGACCCCGCTTCCGCTGAGGGGCCATCCGCAAAGTCTACGCCATGATCGCGCTGCGGGAAATCTGCCGTGAGTATCACGTGGGAGATGAGACGGTGCACGCCCTCGATCATGTCTCTCTCGACATCGATCGTGGGGAGTATCTCAGCATCATGGGGGCATCCGGATCGGGCAAATCGACCCTCCTCAACATGCTCGGCTTGCTCGACATGCCCAACAGTGGGAGTTACCGCTTTGAAGGGCGAGAGCTGATGACGCTGAGCGAAGAGGCGCGGGCGACGTTTCGCCGGGAAAAGATTGGCTTTATCTTCCAGTCGTTCCACTTGATCCCCCGCCTGAGTGCCTACGGCAACCTTGAGCTGCCCCTCATGCTGCAGGGGGTACCCCCCTCCCAGCGGCGCGAACGGATCACCCGCGCTCTCCACGATCTGGGACTCGGGGAGCGGATGGATCATCTCCCCAAAGAACTCTCGGGTGGTCAGCAGCAGCGGGTAGCGATTGCCCGGGCGATGATCCTCGAGCCTCCCCTTTTGCTGGCGGATGAACCCACCGGAAACCTCGACAGCCGATCGGGAGATGAGGTGACACGCCTACTGGAATCCCTGCACGATCGGGGGATGACCCTGGTGATCGTGACCCACGATGCTGATCTCGGCAAACGGGCGACCCGCCAAATCCGAATGCACGACGGGCAGATCCTACACGACCGGGATGGGGGTGCGGGATGATGCTTCGGGATACGGTGCGCTTCAGTACGGCCGCTTTGCGTGCCAGTCCCGGGCGTACGGCCTTGATCCTGCTGGCGATGGTGATCGGGATCGCGTCGGTCATCCTCCTCACCTCGCTCGGTGAGGGCGCACGCCGCTACGTCGCGGGGCAGTTCCACGCTCTTGGGTCCAATCTCCTGCTGGTGATGCCCGGCCGCACCGAGACTCAAGGGGGCATGCCCCCTATGTTTGGGCATGCGCAGCACGACCTGACCCTCGAAGACCGCACCGCACTGGAGCGGGATCCTCTGATCGACATGGCGGTGCCGATTGTGTTTGGGACGGCCGACCTCACCTACGATGGGCGGGAGCGTCAGGTCTCCGTCATCGGCACCGACAGCAACTATCAGCACGTGTTCAACCTCACGCTGATGCGGGGGAAGTTTCTCCCCGCCACCGCACGGGATCGGGCGGAGCCGGTCTGTGTCCTGGGGGAGCATCTCTATCAGAAGCTCTTCGGACACGCAGAGGTGCTGGGGGACTGGGTACGGATCGGTACCCGCCGTTTTCGACTGATCGGCCTCCTCCAACCCAAAGGGAAAACTGCCACCCTCGATATGAGCAATGCCGTCCTGATCCCGACGGTGAGTGCGCAGTCGCTTTTCAACCGCTCAGGGCTGTTTCAGATAGCGATCCAGACCCGGAGCGAAGCCTTTGCCCGGGTACAAGACCGCATTCTCGCCCTCATCCAAGCCCGCCACAACGGTGAAAAAGACATCACCGTGGTCCGCCAGGATGCCATGGCCAGCTCTCTGGATCAGATTCTCCGGATACTGACCATCGCCGTCGGGGGGATCGGGACGATCAGTCTGCTGGTAGCGGGGATCTTGATTATGAATGTCATGATGGTCTCGGTGAGCCAACGCCGCTCAGAGATCGGTCTCTTGATGGCACTCGGTGCCTCGACGCGGGAGATCCTGCTTGTGTTTCTCAGCGAAGCGACGATGCTCTCCCTGATCGGCGGAGTGCTTGGGCTGATGGCGGGGCTGGGTGCGGTGGGGTTGATCGCATCACTTGTGCCGGTCTTTCCGATCTCGACACCGTGGTGGGCGATGATCGCTGCGCTGGTCGTGGCACTGGCGACCGGCTTGATCTTCGGGAGTGTTCCGGCACGCCAAGCGGCACAGCTTCATCCCGTAGCTGCCCTCTCAGGGAGGTGAGACGATGTCCTTTGGTGATGCGTTTGCCTTTGCGTTGACGAGCCTACGCTTCAGCCGCCTGCGTACCTATCTGACGGCACTGGGTGTCGCGGTGGGGATCGCGTCGGTGATCCTGCTCACCTCCCTGGGCAACGGAGTCCAAGGGTACATGCTGCGTGAGTTTTCGCAGTTTGGCACCCACATCATCGCCGTCGCCCCAGGCAAGATCAATACGCTGGGATTTTCTGAATCCGTGATTGACACACTGCGTCCCTTGACGATCGAGGATGCCCATGCGATCCGACGTCTCTCTCCCGTCCGCACGGCCGTCCCCGTCGTCCAGGGCAACTCCCAAGTCCGCTACGGTCGCCGCACCCGCTGGACCAATGTGATCGGAGCCAACGCCGATGTCCCCGAGACGTGGAAGCTCCACGTGAGCCGGGGGAGTTTCCTCCCAGAAGAGCCTCCTGGGCACGCCCGTAATCTCGCGGTGATCGGGTACAAGACCCAGCGAGAGCTCTTCCCTCACACATCGCCTCTTGGGAAATTTATCCGTATCGATGCGGCACGCTACCGGGTGATCGGTATCATGGAACGCAAAGGGGAAATGATGGGATTTGACATGGACGATGCCGTCTACATCCCCATCGATCGTGCCCTCTCCCTCTACAATCGGGAGAGCCTGATGGAGATCGATATCCTCTACGATCCCAACCGACCCGAGCAGCAGGTGATCGCCGAAGTGCGCCGACTGCTCATCGCTCGTCACGGTCGGGAGGATTTTTCGATCATCTCCCAGAGTGACATGCTCGCCACGCTCCATACCATCCTCGAGCTTCTCACCGCCGTCGTAGCTGGGATCGGTGCCATTTCGCTGCTGGTGGGTGGCGTGGGGATTTTCACCATCATGAGCATCGCGGTCAATGAGCGGATGCACGAGGTGGGATTGCTGCGGGCACTCGGGGCTTCCCGGGCGCAGGTGAGCGGACTCTTTCTCCTCGAGGCGATGATCCTCTCAGGTCTGGGGGGCATCGCAGGGATGGTGCTGGGCTTTGTGCTGGGATTTCTCGTCCACCTTGCGGTGCCATCGATCCCCGTCGCCATCGCCTGGGGGTATGTGGTCTTGGCCTTGTTGGTGGCCCTTGTCACCGGCGCATTGGCTGGGATATACCCCGCCCGCCGTGCGGCGGCTCTCCCGCCGGTAGAGGCATTGCGGAGTGAGTAGAAGGGGCGAAAAGGGGTTTCGTGGGTCTGTGGAGGAGCGATCGGTTGAGGGTGAGAGAAAGTGTGTACAGTAGGGGGAGTAGAATATGTGAAGAGGAACCTCCTGCCAGATCCCTGCGGCACCCGGCTGGGTGGGGTGGGCTGCTATGTTCCCATCCTGACCCGATGCCCCGCACAGCCGCTGCACAGGTCTAACAAGAGGCAAGCGCATTATAGCAGAGTCTAGCTAATAACTCTTTTATAAATTATCGGCTATAATGTCGCCCTCACACAATAGAGAGGTGGCCGAGTGGTCGAAGGCGCACGCCTGGAACGCGTGTATAGGGCAACCTATCGAGGGTTCGAATCCCTTCCTCTCTGCCAGAACACACTTTCAAAACATACTTCCCAAAGGATTTTTTTATGATGACACCCATGACATTAGGACAATACAATATCCAAACCATGGATTTTTCCAAAGACGAAGCACGGTTTGCGACGGCCGATGAAGCCGTCGCCTTCATCAAAGAGCAGGTTGATGCGCACCCCATTGCTGCGTACATTTCGACCTTTGACCACTATACCCACACCCAAAACCTCCCTCAACATCGCATCGCAGATGATATCGTCGATGTCAAGATGGCGATCTTCTGCTTCGGGCCGGACATCTCCATCCCTCAGCTGGCCGGTGTCCGTCCCCGTAGCATCTCGGTCGTGGAACACACCGACTCATTTACCGTCACCTTCATGAACGCTCCGGCTCCTTTTATCCAAGACACCATGACCGCCTGGTGCGAGCAGCTCAAAAAATAACCCCATTTGCCGCCTTTGGGCGGCACCCCTTCCAAAAGTATGACAATCTGACATACTGCTCTCCTCCCCCTCACTTTTTTCGTTATCCTCTCGGCATGTATTCAAAGAAAAAAGAAAAACTCTACCTCACCGACATCATGGACGATCCGGCGATTGCGTATCCGGCGTACTATATCCTCAGCAGTGCTCTGGCCAAGAATGAGATGCTGCACGATGCCCTCACGGCGCTCCACAGCTACGAGATGACCCACTATGAAGTGCCACAACAATACGACGCGATCTTTGCGTCCCTGCGACGGGGGTCGTTTCCCCTTTACAAAGAGAAATACATCGTAGGGTATTTTGGCGGTCGGATGATGTATCTCGAGCCGCACGGCTGGAAAAGCATGCCCGTGACCGAAGAGGTATTTGTGCTGGAAAATTGGCGAGTATGTTAGCCACCCGTGCGGGCAGCGGAGGGGATGCTACTGTTTGGCAGCGGTGCGTTTTTTCTCGAGGAGATCGTAGCGGGGGAAGCCGAAGATGCTCTTGCGGAAGACCACAATCTTTTTGGGATCATCGATGGCATAGGCTTTGATGGTGATGGGGAGGGGTGTATCTTTGGTCGTGTTGTTGACCAGTATCTCTCGGGTCTGGAGGATGACGACCTTTTTCTTCTTTTTGCCTGCTCCAAGGTGGAAGGCCTCTTTGGGGCGGATGATCGTGATCTTTTTGCCCAACTTCCCTTCGACCTCGAAAGTATATTTGTGTGCTTTTCGATCGGTATTTTGAAAGAGGAAAATGTAGTCATTTTGCACATTCCCATCATCGGTAATCTTGTAGAGACGGGTCGACTTATTGATATTGAGGAGCATATTCTCTTTGGTGCTGCCCATCATGAAGAGGGCGACCAATACCAGAGCCAACGCCCCAAAATACGCGAGGACTTTGGGGCGGGTATAGCGTGTCTTGCCTGCTTGGTGGAGTGTCTCGTGCTCACTCGACCAGCGGACGAGGCTGGGACGGTCAAACGCTGCCTGCACGGTCGTACACGCATCGACACACTCGAGACAGTTGATGCACTCGAGCTGGAGACCTTTGCGGATATCGATGTGGGTGGGGCAGACCGTGACACATTTCTCACACGCGACACACTCGGCACCGGGATTGTCGGCGAGGAGATCTTTTTTCTTGTCATATTGCTTGTGGCGGTCGTTGCCGTGACCGGTGTATATCTCACCCCCCCGGTTGGGATCGTAAATGGCCATGATGGTATCGTCGTCGTACAGCACCGACTGGACACGGCTGTACGGGCAAATGTAGACACAAAAATTCTCTTTGATAAACACAATGTCTGCGATGAGAAACAGTGCCACGCCTATGACAAACCCAAGCATCACGGGGTGGTCTGCTGGATGCTGAAGGTACGGCATGAAATCTTCGGGCGGGATGAAGTACCACATGAAGTCCGCCGCAGCGATCAGTGCCAAAACCGACCACATCAGGACAGCCATCACCTTCTTGAGCTGATTGGCTGGCTTGGACATGTCGGGCTCGTGTTGTTTGTTGCTGATCCGTTTACGCATTTTGAGGATTTTGGTCTCGATCAGGTCACGGTAGACGACCCGGAAGATCGTCTGTGGGCAGGCCCATCCACACCAGACCCTCCCCCCGACGGCGGTCACAGCAAAGATGCCGAGAAACCCCAGCATGAGGATAAATGGCATCAGATAGAGCTCTTGCATGTCGAAGCGGACGAAGAAGAGGTGGAGCTGCTTGTGGTCAAAGTTGAGCAGGAAAAAATGGTTGCCATGGATGGTGATCCAGGGTAACCCCAAAGTGATGATCGTTGCAGCGACGTAAACCCAATACCGCTTGAATCGGTAAGGGATCCACCCTTTGAGATACTCGCGTGCCCCTTTGGGCTTAGCCTGCCCGTCAGTGCTTGTCGTGGTCGTGGTCATTGGTTGTCCTTTTGTGTGTGATGGTGGTGGTGGTGGGAAGGGAGGGTGCACATCATCTCAGGCACCCCTTCTGGATTGGGAGAGCGGTGTGCTGTCAGTTTTTCGATCCAGTTGTCATCAAGTATCCTCTTGAGCTGACGCGATTCGATGTAATCCTTGAGCGAGCTTCGGCTGACACTGAGATCCCGTGCGATCGCACTGACATTCGTCCCCGCCTTGAGCTGGGCGATGATCCGATCGAGATAGCCGTCAAACTTGGAGACCGATCGACTCCCCTTTGGTCGCCCTTTTTGACTGCGGTACTCCTCTGCGACCGTCGCCGACCCCTCCACCTGCATGAGCAACGGGAGGATACGCGCCAGTGGTGTGCGGCCATCTACGCGCAGCTCAACCGACGCGAGTTCGAGCGTCACATCGCGACTCAACATGCAGTTGATCACCGTCAAGATCTCTTCTGGTGTCCCGCCCAATGTCTGAATCGCATCGATGATGACACGATCCCCTGCCGTGAGCGCGTGTAAAAAAGTGTCAAACTGCTTACGTTCGCCCAGTGGCCTCCCCTGTGAGCCAAATTCGATCATCTCTCGATCCACCCGTACGTGCTGGGACTGGAGGTATCCCATCACCATAGCACGCTGGTGGAAAAGAGAAAGATCATCCGAAAGCTGTCTCAACAGGGTATAGACCACAACCGACTCCTAAAATGCGTTACGACATTGTAACAACATTTGATGTAAAAAAGAATTAAAATATCTATTTTTACGTCAATTTTATCCCAAATCCGTAAATAGAAAATCTGCAGTAGCCACAATGCTCGTGTTCATGGGCTTTGCGTAAAATTTGAGTCGCACCCGTAGGTTCGGCGATGATTGTACGTGAAGCCCATGGATATGATGATTGCGACTAATGCTTTTTTCTATTGACGGATTTGGCTTTATTCTCTCAATATGATTTTACCCGAGAATGTGTTAAAATACGGTCACATATTCGGGCACTCGGCTGCCCACCCAAAGGAACCTTGTGAATCTCACCCACCTTGACGACCAGAACAAACCCAAGATGGTCGATGTCTCTGACAAAAACGCTACCGAGCGGATCGCCACGGCCAGCGGCATCATCGCCGTCACGCCTGAGGCGTATGAAGCAGTCGTGGCCAACACCGCCAAAAAAGGGCCGGTGCTTCAGACCGCCGTCATCGCCGCCATCCAGGGAGCCAAGCGCACGCCCGATCTCATCCCCATGTGCCATCCCCTGATGCTCACCTCCGTCAAAACCGATGTCGAGGAGCTCCCCGATCTGCCGGGATTTCGCCTCACGGTCACTGCCAAACTGGTCGGCAAGACGGGCGTAGAGATGGAAGCCCTCACCGGGGTGAGTGTGGGGTTGCTGACCATCTATGATATGCTCAAAGCCATCGACAAAGGGATGGTGATCCAGCAGATCCAACTCGAATCCAAAAGCGGAGGTAACAGCGGTGATTTTAGACGATAAGACTCAGGAAAAACCCCAGATAGAGTACCCTACCCAATGGGGATTTAAGCTCATCGGACGTGACCAAGAGGCGTTGCATGCAGCCATCAAGGACGTGATGGGGGACAAAGAGCACCTCTGCCACCTTGGCAACACATCCAAAACCGGTAAGTTTCACAGCTACAATGCCAGTTGCGTCGTCGCTCACGAAGAGGAGCGCGATCGGATCTTCAAGGCCTTCCAAGATCACGACGATGTAGAGATGGTGATGTGATGTGTTGATGGACCTGTCCGCCCAGACCCCCTGTAGCCTGTCTACACCCAAAAAGTGGAGGCAGATATAATCACGAAAAACGACATAAGGGGTGTGGGGCTGAGTACCATGCGTGGAGAGTGCGCACAGATGCCACCCAAAAGAAGGGGTGACCTGGATATGAAAAAAAGGGAGGTTTAGAAACTGTAGCTGATTCCTGCACGGATCACAGGATAGAAGTGGAGCTTTGTGACCGCACCGAGTGCATTGCTTGACGCAGTACTCAGGATGTCAAAGTCTTTGTCGTATACCACTTTCTGAGCAGCGGTAACGGTGCCTTTGTATGTGGGAGTCAGCACGACCTTGGGAGAATGATACATCAACCCCACATCCAGTGTGAAGCCCAGACCCGATTTGGAAGGGTTATTCCCCCATCCCAGCCCGATATAGGGACTAATTGGAGCAAAAGAGAGGTCGGCTTGTACCGAGGTAATGTCGGATGTAGAATAGCTCTTGCCATAGAGGGTCACAGACTTCGCTGCTCCAGTATACTTGACTTTGCTGCTGAGTTTATTACCATTAAAGTACAATCCACCTGTCAAACGGAATGATGTACTGGTCGGGTAATAATCGACCAATGCCCCTGCTGTCAGCAGTAACAAATCGTTGTTGGTAAAGGTGAAATCACCTGAGGTACGAGGTCCTGCATCCAGCCATTTAAATCCATTGATGTTGGCACGATAGGCGATGCTATCGCTCTGTCTGTGCGCAATGTCGATCCCCACACCGAGGGTACCCGATGAGAGGGCGACATTCCACTCGGTGACTGGCTCGACGGGAGAGTGTGCCTCGGTGACATTTTTGCCGGCGGAGAGGAGCGTACCGGCTCCGAGAAGCAATGCTACGGCTACACCTTTTATGTTTGTTTTCATCTTTGTATCCTTTGCTGCTTACTTTTTTTCCGGCTTAGTATCGGTACCGACGATGCAGGAGGTGTTCCCCTCACTATCCTTATAATTCTCTTCGTGCCCTTTGATGTCATACACTTTACAATCCACCGTAAAGCTCCCGTCACCCTGAAGTGAGCTATCGTCACACGTCAAGACCTTCTCCGTTCCATAAAAAGAGACATTTTTGTACCCTTCACTGTCAGCAAGAGGATAGATGACCGGTGCACCACACAGGTCGGGATTGATGTTGTTGACGAGCAGGAGGTATCGAGTATCTCCACTTTCAGGTTTCGCGACAACTGCTTCGACACTTTCGGCTTGACCAACATCAAATTTATCCGTCGCGATCAGGCACGCTTTGTCATCTCCGGCATACTCTTTGATTTTGTCACCGAGATCTTTGATCTTGTCTCCCGCATTTCTGGTGAAACAATTGCCATTGTCGCTTCGATTAATGAAGTCTGTGCAGTTGGCGTCTGCATTTGGATCGGATGCATACACGACGGTGTTGTTGCCCTCCAGCAATCCCATGTGATTGGCGGCACTCTGTACCGCGACATCGTTGCACCCCAGATCATTCATGTTTTGCAAAATCACCAGATACTTTTTGGCCAATACTTCGCTTTTGGGCTGTTCGTTTATGATCCCCTGTATGGCCTGTTTCGCAGCGTCTTCTCCCGCCTTTTTCAGATCGTCTTGACTGCATCCTGCCAAGACGAGTATCGCAGCAGCTGAGAGCAATCCAATTGCATACCTTTTCATCTTTGTTCCTTCTGTTTACGTTCTGTTAATGATGAATTTTATTTTTTTTTCTCTTTATTTGTACTGAAAAATAGTCGAATTTTGCAAATAATGTGTTATAATTGAATATCATAAAGGATATATTAGAAAATATGAAATATGAATACAGCGATTACCTCATTATCGGTGCAGGGATCATCGGGCTCAACATCGCCATTGCGCTCACAAAAAAGTACCCCGATGCCACCATTACTCTCCTTGACAAAGAGCTGGAAGTGGGACTTCACAGCAGCGGGCGCAACAGCGGGGTACTCCATGCCGGGTTTTACTATACGACGGACTCCCTCAAAGCCCGCTTCACCCGGGAGGGCAATGCGGCGATGCGTGCCTTTTGCCACGCGCACAACCTTCCGATCAACGAAGCGGGCAAAGTGGTCGTCGCCACCAACGCCGAAGAGGATGCCACCCTCGAGACCCTCATGGAACGGGGACGCACCAACGGAGTGGAACTCTCATGGCTCACACAAGCAGAGCTCAAAGCACGCCACCCCGAAGCCGACACCTATCGTCGTGCCCTCTTCTCTCCCACCACCGCCACCGTCGATCCGGCGCAGGTAACCCAGACGTTTGCCCAGGTCGCCCGAGAGAGAGGGGTCACAATCCGCCTCGCCTGCGGCTACCAAAAACGCCTCGGAGACGATGCGATCGAGACGGCGTGCGGTGTGCTCCGCTTCAAGCATCTCATCAATGCCGCCGGACTTTATGCCGACCACATCGCGCACGATTTTGGCTGTGGGGAGCGGTACACCATCCTCCCCTTCAAGGGGATCTATCTCAAAGACCCCACCAATCGCTCGGGACTCTCGACCAACATTTACCCTGTCCCCAATCTCGCCAATCCGTTTCTCGGCGTTCACTTTACCCTCGCCGTCGATGGAGCGGCCAAAATCGGGCCGACGGCTATCCCCGCCTTTTGGCGGGAAAATTACCGAGGGATGGAGCGTTTCGATCTCCGAGAGCTAATGGAAGTGCTCGGCTGGGAAGCACGACTGTTCCTCGGCAATGACTTTGGCTTTCGCTCCCTGGCGATCGAAGAGGCACGCAAATACGCCCGATCCCACCTCCTCTCACTCGCACGCTCTCTCACCCCCACCCTCGATCTCACGCCCTATGACACGTGGAGTGCCCCCGGCATCCGTGCCCAGCTCCTCAACACCCGCACCCGTGAGCTGGTGCAGGATTTTGTCGTTGAGCATTCCGGCAACACCACACATATTCTTAATGCTGTTTCCCCGGCGTTTACCGCATCGATACCGTTTGCCAAATGGGTAGTCGAGGCACTGGATTACGCGTAGGGTGTGCAATTGCACACCTTCTGACGGTTGTATTACAGGAACGATACAATAAATCGCGTTGCGATTTTGGTGTGCTGTTGCACACCCTACGCGAGTCTTCCTACCGTCCGCACATCAACGCATACGGGCAATAGGTACACTGCGACAATGTCTCGGTCTTCTCCGCAACAAACGATCGGGTGGCTTTCAATGTCGAAAGATGCTCTTCAAGATACACCTCTTTCTCATCGAGGGCATTGGCTTCGTGAAACTTCCCGTCGGTCAGGATCGTCTGAAATGCCAACAGGAGGGTGCCATAACGGGGGGCAAGAAGGTGGCGGTAGATGTTCATCTGAAAGTCGGTCACTCTCTCGAGGTTTTTGCTTCGATTTCCCTCCGCTATGCTTCCACTTTTGTAGTCGATTATGAGGGTGTGGGTGGGATCCTGATCGATCCGGTCGATCCGCCCTTTGAAGCGGAGACCGTGGATCGTACCGTCAAATTCCCGCTCCCGCTCCGCCACACGCCATCCGACACGGAAGTGGCTGATCTGCTGAGCGATGAAGGGTTCGAGTTTGTGCCGCCAGAGGACTTTGAGATACGCGATCTTGGGCGTCTCATCCGGCAGGAGGGTATCCATGAGACGGTGGAGTTCTCGGCGCAGTGCTTCGGGCGTTTCGTAGTGATCCGCATGGCGGTAGAGGTGATCAAGGAGGGTGTGGAGAAACGCCCCTTCGTTCAATTCGGGGTCGGGCTTGGATTGGATCCCTCGGATGTATCGGTAGTAATAACGCCGCTTGCAACCTATCCACACGTTGAGCCGAGAAGCCGACCATGTTTGTACGGTGGGGTCGAAGGATGCCACCACGGGATCGGAGTCGGGGACGAGACGCACTGGCTGGTCGTACAGCAGCCCCAGCGGGGTCGGAGCGGGCTCGGTACTCTCGATCCCCAACTCGTAGAGAAACTTCGACGGCAGGCGATCATCGGCCGTGGCGTAGAGGATCACCGCTTCGCGTGCCTGAGACAGGAGGCGGTGATAGTAGTATTTCTGGAGGGCTTCACGGTCGGAGCGGGTGGGCAGATCGGCAAAAGCGCGTACTTGGGAGTTGAGAAACTGATCCTTGGCGGTGGTCGCGGGAACAATGCCGTCGTTGAAATCGACGATCACCACCCCATCGTATGCTACGCCGCGCGTCTCCAGCACCCCCATCACGGTAATCATCCCGCCCCGCAGGTCGTCGATCCGGATGGTGGAGAGCTTCTCCATCCACAGGGAGAGCCATCCTGACATCGGGAGACGCTCCTCGAGAAACAGCCGGAGCATCTCTTCGGTCGCTTCATTCACACGGGCGATCCGAAGCGGGTCGTTTTCGCCCAGCTCCAGTACCGAGAGGTGGTCAAAAAATTCTCCGATCGTCCCCCGACCCTCTTTGGAGATTTTCGCCCGCTTCTCCTCGGTGACACCGTACCGCTCCAGCCGTTCGGCAGTCTGGGCATCGGGGAGTCTCCAGTGTGCAGACAGAGCGGAGAGGATTTTGTAGTTGCGGCCGTGCGCGTAGTCAAACCCCATGGCAAAGTTGAGGTTGTTGAGACGATCGTAGAGTCGGAAGGATTCCTTGAAGCGCTCATCGGGCAAAATCAGGGCGATCCGCTCCGGAGCAATGCCACGTGCCACCATCCCCTCGATCTGTACCATCGCCTCGGCAATCTGCTCGAAGCGTTCTGAGACGGCGTGAACGGAAGCCGAAACCGACGTGTGTTTGAGCGGAGCGTGATCATTGGTTTTGTGGGTCAAGCTGATCTCATTCTGCGCGTGAGGGGTAAGGGAGATCCCCCGTGCAGCCAATCGTGCCTCCATCTTGCCACTAAAGGGACTCGTGGTGTAGTGGAGGATCACGTCGGTATGCTGTGCAACTTGATCCAATAATTCCAGCTCAAACCGACTCAACAGCCCCTCAAGGAAGATCTCGATCCGCCCAAACTGCGTGACAAACCCCTCGTTCAATCGATACTGTTCGGGGACAAACATCCGATCGGTCAAACCGCGTGCCTCCAAGAGCATACGGTACCGCTCTTTGAGCTGTGAGAGGATCGTCAGATGCTCTCCAAACTCCGCATACGCATCGGCCTCAGCCAATCGGTCAAGCCCAACGCCCTCCTGAGAGAGCTCTTCAAAAAATCGGAACAGCCCATCACTCCGAGCGAGAAATTTCACCAACCCCCGATCGACCTTGAACACCTCAAATGCCTCAAAATCCGCCGCCTCTCTCAACAACAACACCCGCTGCAACGGATCGATCATCCCCCTGTCTCCGAGCATCACCGCCTGCTGCTCAAATGCATCCATCCGCATAAACGTCGGTACGAGGGTGTCACTGCTCTGCCATTGTAATTGTGCAGCACGGATAGCGCGGGAAGTGGGGTAGATGTGGAGTGTTTTCATGGGGGTAGTATAGCGTGTTGGTGATTGGTAATTGGTTATTGGAAACGGGTAACGTGTGAGGCAATTTTAGTGTATCCCTTTTGAAGGTACACTCAGCCACGCCTCCTATGAATCTCTATCCAATCCCGACGATAGCCAACACCTTCCAAAATCGTATCCCTATTGGCTTTCTCATGTTTTTTTATTTTGACGATTAGAAGGTCATCGGGAACATCTTCTAAAATAGTAAACTGCGCCCCGTGAGGCTGCCATGTAAATACATGTTTCCGTGTTGCCTTCTCATACCCCTCCAGGTTCCCACGATCATTCCAACCCCAGAAAAATAATTCTGGATCGTATCGGATTGTTTCAAATTCAAACACGCCGACTTCTTCCAAATTCGGCTCTTTCAGTAGGACTACTGTTCGTAAATGGCTAAACTTTTCTCGTATTGCCGACACTCTTTCATTCCAGATAGACACAACTTGTTCACCCACTTTATCGGGATCCACTTGGGCGACTTTATTTTCTCAAAAAGAGTAAACGATCGAATTCCTACCAGAGATTAGTCTAACTTTTTTTGCTCGTGATGGATTATTATTTTTTACCGTTTTTGCACTAAAGGCCATATTACCTAAAACCACATCATCCAAGCCCACATCTGACGGCTTCCATTCTGCTTCTATGCACCTTGCAAAAATCTGTTCCCACTCTTCACCTTCCAAAGTGGGCTTATTTTTTGTTGCATGGATATAGATAATTTCTTCTCCCAGTTGGTACCCAAAGCTATCGGGAAATCCATTTAGAGGATAAGGTGCTTTTACTTTCTCTACGGTTTTCAGTCTTGGTCTTTTATGCACAGTAAACCTTCTTGTTTTTTTCAAAATGATCTGTTATTATTTTGGTTTGGTTCCGTCTTTCGTCTCTTTTATCCTCGATTAAAAATGGTAGTAGGCTCTCAATAACGGCTTGAGCCACAGGAATAGGGAGGGAATTCCCTGCCTGTTTTCGTGATTGAGCATCTGAAACAACAATGCTAAAATCTTCGGGAAAGCCTTGAAGTCTCAGCATTTCTCTTGGTGTAAGCCTTCTCTCTCCGTTGACCAATAGGTAATTGTAGGAGGCACCCGCTCTTAGGGCACACGAGTATGGGTAGGAACTTATATTTCCGGACTTATTTTCATGCCAGATTGAGGGAAAGTGTTCGGTGACATGCTTTGATTTTCTTTTTTGAACAATATGCTCAGAGGCGTAATATTTTTGGTCTACCTTTTTTTCAAGTATCTCTGACAAATTAAATGTTTTTTCAGATTTTTCCGGAAATTGATAGTCAACATCTTTGTAATAGCCCACGATAAAGACTCTTTCTCTTTTTTGTGGAAGCCCGAAATCCAATGCATTTAATACCTTTAAGTCAAAAAAGTATCCGAGATCATTTAATACATTCTTGATCTTAGCCATTGTTTTTCCACCATCATGGTTCACAAGCATTTTTACGTTTTCAAGTACAAATGCTTTTGGTTTCTTCGCTGCCAAAATTCTTGCAATATCAAAAAACAACGTTCCTCGCGTATCATCAAATCCCTTTTGGTGCCCGATAATGCTAAACGGTTGACAGGGGAATCCTGCCAACAAAATATCGTGTTTTGGGATTTCTTTTTCATCTATTTTTGTAATATCACCATAAGGGATTTCCTCGAAGTTTGCTTGATACGCTTTTTGAGCATACGTATCTATCTCTGAGGAAAAAACACATTCCGTTTTCACATTGTGTTTGCTTGCAGCCGCTTCTATAGCATACCTAAAACCACCAATTCCTGCAAACAAATCAACATATTGTATCGGCATGCACTTTCCTTTTGATGAACCAAGATAATTCGATTATATCATCAGGGCGGTAAAAATCAAGAGACGGCATAAACAAAACTGTTTACGGCTTGAGAAACGCTTCCTGATTCAAAAAGCCAATGGCATCTCCGATTTGGGTACGCAGTTTCAGAAGATAGCGCCCTGGATTTTTAAGCGTCACTCTGGGTGTGGAGTATGTCCCGTTATCCCCTTTGAGATTTTGGAAGGTCTGATCCTCGGCTCCTGTTTGAGGTCGGGTAACCAGCAACGTCACATTGGCATCGTCGATGGCTTGACCACTGAGGTCGGTAATGCGATAGCGCATCACCATTCCCGAAGTCAGGGCAACCACTTTTCCGTGTTTGATCTCATAATCTTTTGGCTTGAACGAAGAGGGGTTGAAACCGACTGGCTTCAGCACGTATCGGGCATCAAAACGCTGCTGTGCCTCGAGGATTTTGTTGATATTGTTATCGGCATCCTGATACTTCTTCTGATACGCATCGGACTCGTGTACCGGCATGGAGATCGCCGAGCGTACCGTCCAGAAACCAAGAAACAGCCCAATAAAGATAAAACCAAGTATTAAATAAGGCCAATACTTTCCACTACCATCATTTTTGTTTGCCATATCGGATTCTCCTGTAGATTGGGTGGCCGAAATATATCCAAATAATGATTAAGGTGCCCAGCAAAACTGTCCAACGAACCAGCGTGATGATCCAATGGTATTTGTCATGGATTGTCGTGGCCAGCTTGATCCCTTTGGCCGTAGCGATCTCGTCGGCCATCTCAGAGTAGGCTTGCACGACACCCACATCATACTTCGATTGCAGGGAGTTGCTGTCTATGGTACTGATGACGTCGATGGCGTAGTGTTTCACTTCATCGCCGTTCAACATTTTTTTGACGGCTTCCGAAGAACTGAGCAAACCGATTCTCTGACTGTTGGGTGCAAAAAGCAAGACGGCATAAGGGGTGGAGAGTTTGTCGGCATAGTGCTTAAGATAGTGATACAGATTGGTCGTGCGAGGGATCGAATGTGTTGTTGTGATGACGTACGCATGGATACCCGTCTTTTGTGTCAGTTCTTTTCCCATGGTTTCAATCTGAGCCGCCGCTTTGGGGCTGATGATCTGGTCGTTGATAAGGAAGTGTGCTGAGAGAAAGAGGGGGAGTGCGTACGCGAGCACCAAGGCTCGCATAGCGTGTTTGATCATTGATTACCCTACGTAAGAGACGCCAGTCACAAACACAGCGACCAAGGTCGCTGTCGCCATGACTACCAGACCCAGTCCGAGTACTTTGTCCATAATGGTTATCATCGTTTCTCCTTACTTTTTGACCGGCTGGAAAGCAAATTTCATGTTGTCTTTGCTTTGAGCTTTGACGTTGGTCAGGCTGCCAACGATCGGTGCTGGATTATAATAGTTGGTCGCCTGCTGCTTCTGGACAGAGATGTCCCACATGGTCAGACCGACCAAGATGCTCAACAAGAGCACCGTAGCGATCAGCATACCGGTGATACCGCTGAGCGTAAAAAGCCCACGGTTGGTGTTTTCTGTTGCTGCCATCAATAACTCCTTATTGCTTGAGTGAGTTCACGTAACTGTCAAGAGCTTTCTCTTGAACAGGGGTGAAGCGGTTGGCAAACGAAGGCATCATACCGATCGCGCCGGTTTTGCCTTTGGCCAGAGCCGTTTTGACATCGTAGCCTTTGAGACTGGGAGCCACACCGGGAGTGCCCGCACCGGTCGCACCGTGACAACCAGCACACACGCCAAACTCAGCGGGAGCTTTACCTTTGCATCCACTGGCGACGTACTCAGCCGCTTTCTCAGCTGCGGCACCGCTCGCCATCCCTGGAGGCATACCGCCGGGGAAAGCTGCGAGAGCATTTTGACCGTTCTTGATGATGTTCAAGACAGTTGCTTTGGTACGACCTTTGGTGAAGTCTTCGGCTTTGCCGGAGAGTCCGTCACCGGTCTCCCCGTGACAGGGAGCACACTGGACGAGGAAGATCGACTCACCCATATCTTTGAGGGTAGCCGCATCTGCATTTTTGTGTACCGCTTCAAACTTCTTGTTGTACGATTGAACCTCTTCATTGTACTGGCCAATCTGGCTGAAGGCATTGAGCGGGTACCCCAGGAAGAAGTACCACAGCCCCCAGATCATCACGCCGAGGAACGAATACGCCCAACCAGCGGGCAATTCATTTTTGTACTCGCCGATACCGTCCCAGTTCTCTTCGGCCAAATCACCCGACGCGGTATCGGTTTTCATCTGTCCCATATATTTGGCTGAAACACCAAAAGCCAACGTGGCAATTGCCAGTGCCCCTAAAATGGTGATCCAGTTAATGGGATCACTCAAGTCAATGTGCATCTGCTGTACCACCACAATGGTGGAGATAATTAATACAGCAGCAAATGCAAGTCCTTTTACGACAAAAGCATTCATTCATCTACTCCTTATTTTTCTTCACGGGTTCAAGCCCCTTTTCAACGGGTTTGGAATCGATCTCATCATCAAGAGCGATTTTCCCGTACTTCTCGTAGTCCTTATGGCCCCGTTTTTCACTACGGTAGAGATAAACGATGTAGCTGTAAAACACCACCACCATGATACCACTACCGATCACATAGCCGTAGATTGACAGCTGATCCATTTAGCTCTACTCCTCGTTTACTTCAGACGCTCAAGGTATGCGACCAGAGCGACCACTTCAGGGATCTTGCCAGCTTTGACTTTTGCAATCAAGTCTTTGTTCTTCATCTGGGTAGCAATTTTAAGTGCATCGGGAAGAACTTTGGCCTTCAGCTCCTTTTCATAAGCCGCTTTGCCTGGCTGAATGTCATCGCCATAGGGGACACCAAAAGCTCTTTTGACGGTGACCGCTTCAGCGTAGGCCGTTTCCGTATCGGCGATGTTGGTAAACTGATGCTTATACGCCGGCATGATCGAACCAGGGACAACCGACTTGGGGTTCCACATGTGATTGGCGTGCCAATCGGGTGTCCGGTAGTTACCGACACGGTGCAGGTCGGGTCCGATACGACGAGAGCCCCAGAGGAACGGACGGTCATACGCATACTCACCCGAGAGTGAGTACTGACCATATCGATCGGTCTCCGCTTTGAATGGACGGATCATCTGTGAGTGGCATGAGAGGCAGTTGTCTTTGATGTAGACACCGCGTCCAGCCAGTTGCAGGACGGTATAGGGCTTCAGCCCTTTGATGGGCTGAGCTGATTTGCTAAAGTTTGGCAGAATCGTGACTGCACCTGCGAAGGCGATCGTCAAGAAGACGCCAACGGCGAAGAAGAATGGATTTTTTTCCAACCAATGAAACATAACCAACCTCCCTTATGCCATAGGTGATCTGAACTGAGGTTCAGTTTCAAGCTTGCGTCCGGCAGTCGCTGTCATGAAGAAGTTGTACGCGAACATAAGCAAACCAATAAAGTAGAGCGTCCCACCTACCGCACGAATGGCCCAGTAGGGATGGAGTGCATTGACGGTGTCGATGAAGCTGTACATGAGGTTACCGTACTCATCGACTGCACGCCACATCATCCCTTGTGTGATCCCGGCAATCCACATGGAGGTGAAGTAGAGGACAACACCTACGGTCTGGATCCAGAACTGTGCTTCAAGAAGGGATTTGCTGTAAATCTCACGCTTGAAGACGCGGGGAGCCGAGTGCATCAGGGTCGCAAACACCATAAAGGAAACCCATCCAAGCGTACCATCATGGACGTGCCCAGGAATCCAGTCGGTAAAGTGTGCAATCGCGTTGACCGACTTGACCGCCTGAATCGGCCCTTCAAGGGTGGAGAGCATATAAAAGGTCGAAGCGAGCACCATGAATTTGATCAGAGGATTCTCCGTCAATTGATTCCACTCACCTTTCATGGTCAAGAGCATGTTGATCGCTGAACCCCAAGAAGGGAGGATCAGGATAACCGAGAAGACCGATGCCATTGTCTGGACCCAATCCGGTACTGTGGACCACAAGAGGTGGTGTCCGCCCGCCCAGAGGTAAATGAACATCAAACCCCAGAAAGAGAGGAGAGAGAGCTTGTACGAGTAGACAGCCTGTCCGGACTCTTTGGGGAGGAAGTAATAGATCAATGCAATGATGGGCACGGTAAAGACGAACGCCACGGCGTTGTGTCCCCACCACCACTGTACCATCGCATCGTTGGTGCCAGCATACATGGAGACCGAGTGATACCAGGCACCCAGACCGCCAGAGAGAAGCTGCGTAGGAACTTCCATGTTGTTAAACAGATACAGCATGGCCACCCCGAGGAACGTCGCGACATAGTACCACATGGAGATGTAGAGGGCTTTTTCACGGCGCATACCGATCAGACCAAACATAATGACACCCCAGATAACCCAGATCACAACGATCAAGATATCCAGAGGCCACTCCATCTGCGCATACTCTTTGCTGGTGGTGATCCCCATTGCCTCAGAGATAACCATCCCGCTTGCGGCGATCAGATAGAGGAAAAACTGGAGATACCCCAGGGTCATCAAGAATTTGGACTCTCCCATGGATACCTTGAGTACCCGCTGTGCCGAGTAGTAGAAACCAACGAAAATACCGCTGATCATAAAGCCGTAAACCACTACGTTTGTGTGGATGGGTCGCAGACGCGAGAATGTCCCATACTCACCCATCATGTAGTTGAGTTGTGGCCAAGCCAGTTGTGATGCGATAATCACACCGATCAACATCCCGACAATACCGAAAATAACGGTTGTCCACATGTACAATTTTACGATGGAATAATCGTATTCCATTGCTGCATTTGATTGCATGCAAGCCTCCTAGAAGAATTTGATTTATGTTACTAGAGTGTAACAGTAACGTGCTATTATAGATCAGATTTTATATGGGAGAGCTTATAACTTGTGGGATTAAATGAAAAAGTTTTTTAAGGTGCGCGTAAGGATGGTGGATGGTGGATGGTGGTCGCGTAGGGTGTACAAATGCACACCAAAATCGTGTCACGATTTATCAGAATACCCGCAGCAAGCAACCGTTGGAAGGTGCGCAATTGCACACCCTACGCGGGACAATTACGCTTTCCCTTTGGCACTCTGAATCGAATGGATATATTGGTAATCGATGATAATGTTGGGTTCGGCGGGGAGGTGACGACTCAGACGCGTGATCAGCCCCTCGAAATCCTCGAAGAGGTAGTTGGCCATGGAGCCAGGGATGGGATTGATTTCATTAAGATACACGGTGCCGTCTTTGACAAAAAAGTCACAACGGATGAGGCTCCCCTCGAAACGGTGCAGATAGATCCGCTTGAACGTCTCTCGGATGGTATCAGCAAGCGCATCGTCGATCTCGGCAGCGAGTACCTGAGCGTCGCGGGAGAAATCCATGTATTTTTTGTCAAAATCAAGAAAGGCTTCTTTGTGGGGGGCTTCGATGATGCTCAGCTCCCACTCGCCGGTGTACGCGCCGGCCTGATTGTACTCGTCGATCCCTTCGATAAACGGCTCGATCAACACCTCGGCATCAAACTCAAACGCCACATCCAGTGCATACTCCAGCTCAGAAGGCTCCCGGACGATGCTCACCCCGATCGAACTCCCCAGGTGCACCGGCTTGATAATGACCGGATAGGGCAAGGTGATGGTGCGGGCTTCGTCACGACGGAGCACCTCGTACGGCAGGGTCTCCACCCCAAGGGAAGCGGCGAGGAATTTGGTCGTCAGCTTGCTGTAGCTCAAGGCCGCCGCTTCGAGGCGAGGGCCAATGAAGGGGACGTGGTAAAAATCCAGCATTCCGGCGATTGTGCCATCTTCGCCGTCGCGGCCGTGGATGAGGTTGAGCACCGCATCGGTGGTGACGGGCTTGGAGCCGAGCATCCCTTCGGTGTGGAAGCCTCCCTTTTTGAGAGTAAGTTTTTTACTCTTTTTGTAGTCGCCATTGCTGAAGTGTTTGGAAGTCATCTTGGCTGAATCGATGAGGTACATCTCCCGCTGGGCATCGACAAAGATGAACTGGAGTGTGCTTTTTTTGAGCACTTTTTTGAGGGTGATGGCCGAGACGATGCTGATCTCATGCTCGTAGCTCGAACCGCCAAATAGGATAGCAAGGTTCATGACAACATCTCCGCAAATTCACTGAAAACGTACCGACTCTCGTGGGGTCCGGGGCTCGCTTCGGGGTGGTGCTGCACCGACATCACCGGCTCCCCTTTGTACCGAACCCCTTCGATGGTGTTGTCGAAGAGGTTGATGTGGGTCACATCGGCGATGGTCGTGATGGCATCGGGGACATTGTAGTTGTGATTTTGGGCGGTGATTTCGACGGCATGGTTGGTGGTACTTTTGACCGGGTGGTTGCCGCCGTGATGGCCAAACTTGAGCTTGTACGTATCGTGTCCGTGGGCGATGGAGAGCATCTGATGCCCCAGACAAATCCCAAACATCGGGATCTTCGCTTCCAGCAACGCTTCGGTGATCGCTTTTTCTTCCTTGAGAATGAGGGGATCACCCGGACCATTGGAGAGGAAGACCCCCTGAATTTCCCCCGCTTCGTAGGCGGCGATCACTTCCGCCGCTGGTGTAGCATTGGGGACGACTTTGACTTCGACCCCGGCGTGGGTGAGCTCGTTTAGGATGTTGCGCTTGATCCCAAAGTCATAGGCGATGATCCGCTTGGTCGTCTGAGCCACCCCGTACGCAAACTGGGCGATGTCGTACCGGCCATCGGTGTGGATGTAGGGCTCCCGGGTGCTCACTTGCTCGATGTAGTTGACCTCTTCGATACGGGGGGCAAGATCGAGGAGTTTTTTGAGTGCCGCTTTGTCATGAATCTCCGTCGATGCGATCATCTCCATCGACCCCTCATCCCGGAGCATCTTGGTGATAAAACGGGTATCGATGGCGGTGATTCCCATCACCCCAAAACGCTGCATCAGTGCGCCCAGCGACTCCTCGGAGCGGAAGTTGGAGGGGCGGGGCTGGTAACTGCGGACGAGGATCCCCTTGCAAAAGGCTCCTCGGGACTCCATATCCTGAGCATTGGCACCCACATTGCCAATCTCAGGCATCGTAAAGGTGACAAACTGTCCGGCATAGCTCGGATCGGTCACGATCTCCTGATATCCTGTCATGGATGTGTTGAATACCACTTCACCTACCGCCGTCCCCTCCGCACCAAAGCTCTGCGCTTCGAGAAAGAGTCCGTTTTCAAAGTAGAGGCTGGTTTTGGTCATGATTCCCTCCTGTTGGGGCGGGGTGTGCTATGGTACACCTTACGCGCCCTGTGTAAAATTCTCATTTCTAACGTCCGATGCTTACAACATCCCGCGCTTGGCCAACTCTTCCTGATAGAGCCGTTCATAGAGCAATTCATAGTCCTGCGTACCGGGGATCACTTCGCGCTCCATGTTTCTGATCTTGGTATAGACAATGTCATCGATCTCATCGAAGGAGTCTGCAAAGGCTTTAAACGCCTTGAAAATGACGTTTTTGATTTGGTTTTCGTTGACCTCGTATTCGATGAGGTAGTTTTCGTACAGTTCATCGAGGATGGTGTGGGAGAGGTCGTTGTAGCGATCATCATAGTTCATGATGACACCTGCCTCGGGGGCGAGCTTCTTTTTGATCATGAAAAAGAGCTGCCGCTCATCGGCATGCTGAAATTCGATCTCATCGTAATTCTCATCGATGATATCTTTGACTTTTTCGTCGAGTGCGTGCTCGACCTTGAGGTTGGCATCGATGATCGCCTTGACCGCTTCGACGACGGCATCTTTCCCTTTGGGGAGATGGACAAACGGGGCATTGGCCAAATCAATGGCCACCTTGCCAGCGACGTATCCAGTCTGTTGTGGCTTCAGTCTCATGGGCACTCCTTATGCGATTGGATTTTTGTTTCTCTAAGCATACCGAAATTTTTCACTTTGCACTTTGCACTTTTCATTCATTCACTGTTTCCGCACGATCGTATCTTCGCGCTCAGGTGACGTGGAGATGATCCCCATCCGGGCTCCCACCATCCCCTCAAGTGCAGTGATGTAGCTGCGTGCCGTCTCCGGCAGATCGTCAAACGCTTGTACCCCCTCGGTCGTGTCCCAGCCGGGGAAGCTTTCGTACACCGGTGTGGCTTCCTCGAGATCGTAGGGGACATAATCGATCCGTTTGCCGTCCACTTCGTAGGCGACGCACACTTTGACCTCATCAAATCCGTCGAGGACATCGAGCTTCATCAGGGCGATTTGATCCACGCCGTTGATCCGGACGGCGTGACGAGCTGCCACGGCATCAAACCAGCCGCAGCGGCGGGGACGACCGGTGGTGGTACCGTATTCATGCCCGTTGTCGCGCAGACGTTGTCCCGCTTCGCCGTGATCTTCACTCGGGAAAGGACCGTTGCCCACGCGGGTACAGTAGGCTTTGGCGATGCCAGTGACCCGGCCGATGTCACGTGGGGCGATCCCCACACCACTGGCGGCTCCGGCACTCACGGTGGTCGAGCTGGTGACGTAAGGGTAGGTGCCATGGTCAATGTCGAGCATCGTCCCTTGTGCCCCTTCGAGGAGGATCTTTTTGCCGCCATCGAGTGCCTCCCATACCAGCAGAGTGGTGTCGGTGATGTAGGGCTCGAGAACCTCCCTGTATCCGGTCAGCTCCGTGAGAAGTTCGGCTTCGGTGGGCAATGCCACCCCCATCACATCGAAAATCCCTTGGTACATTTCAAAATAGGCAACGAGCTTGGCTGTCAACTTGACCGGGTCAAGGAGTTCGCCGACCCGGTGACCGACCCGGGCGACTTTGTCCCCATAAGCGGGGCCGATCCCTTTGCCGGTAGTGCCGATGGCATTCTCCCCTTTCATCCGCTCACGTGCCTGATCGATGAGGGCGTGGTGCGGCAGAAGCAGGTGCGCCTTGTCGGAGATAAAGAGCCGCCCTTCGAGGTCATCAAACTGCTCCATCTCTTTGATGAAGTCCTTCGGAGAGAGGACGACCCCGTTGCCGACGACGTTTGTGGCTTTGGGGTTGAGGACACCCGAGGGGATCAGGTGGAGTGCATAGGTCTGGTCGCCGATGACGATGGTGTGCCCGGCGTTGTGGCCTCCGGCGAAACGGCACACGTAGTCGTGGGTCTGCGCCATGTGATCGACGATCTTCCCTTTGCCTTCGTCGCCCCACTGGAGTCCGACGATGAGGTCTGCTTGGTTAGCCATGGGTATCCTTTTGGAGGGTCTGTGTGATGCAGGCATCGGTGTATAGGGCGAAGCCTGCGGCGTTGGTCTCGTCGATCGTGTACGTCCCACCGGTCGCCAACACAGTGTTGTCCGTAAACATCCGAAAAGTCAATGTATCATAATAGCGGAGTCGCGCAAAATAGAGCGGTGAGATGACCATCTGCTCCGCCGCAATCTCGGTGGCGGCATCGGCGATCCGTGCCAGCTCTTCGGCAATATCGGCCGGATAAAGGCTCAAGTCCGCAAGGTCAGTGACCTGCTGGATGTGCACCAAGGATTCGATCCAAGGGTACTCAGCGGAGAGAATCGCATCGAGGTTCATCGCTTCAATCGCTTCGAGCGAGATACCGTAGTGTTCGGCCAAAAGCCGTGGGATGGCGATGTTGGCGATCTGCACCAGCGGATGCAAATCCAATGTCCCCATCAGCGTCAGTGCCGTACGGGTCACCTCGACAAAATCGCCATCAATCACCTCGGCACCCACCTGATACTGCTCGGTGGTCGGGAAGGTAAAGACCGGCTGGATGTAAAACCACCGTTTCACCTGTGAGCTGCGTCCGAGCCGTCGGGTGACGATCCGCACCACATCGGCAGTGGAATCGGCCCGGAGGCTCACTTCGTGGTTCTCTGCGTCATTCAGGCGAATCAGAGGGCGACGGTCGGCGAAGTTCTCATGCTGCTGATACGAAAACAGTGGCGTGACGATCTCCTCATACCCCTGCGCACTCAGCCCCTCGGCAGCACGGCTTTCGATGGCACGTTTGGTGCGGGCAGCTTCAGCCGAATAGAGGTGGCTTCCGGCGGGGATTTCGTGTGCGAAGATCATTGTGCCCTTTCCAGTCCGTAGTAGATTGTGTTGAAGAGACGGTTGGCCGTCCCATCATACGGTCGCCGTCCCAATCCATCCAGTGCCAGCTCCACGGCGTTGACGACCCATGCGGCTTCATGCGGAGCGATGAGCCCCATGTGGTTGATGCGGAAGATTGCCCCTTTGAGGTGGTCTTGACCTCCGGCGACATTGACACCGTAGTGCTCTTTGAGTGCCGTACGGATGGCCGTGGCATCCGGATCGTCGATGGTGGTCATCGACGGGGCCGGTGTGTGAGGATAACAGTGCAGACCGAGAGACTCAAGGGCTTGGCGGGTCGCACGGGCACGACGCGCTGTACGATCGTACAAGGCCGCTACGCCCCCCTCCTCCTCGATCATCTCCAAGATGCGCACGACTCCGATCACCAACGTCGTGGCAGCCGTATACGCCGTGGTGTTTTGGCGTTGTTTTTTGATCTCGGTGGCGAGGTTGAAATAGTACCCTTTTCCGGCGCCGATCTTTTCGACGGCGGCATCGCTCAGACCGAGAATTGAGAGGCCAGGGGGGAGCATCAATGCCTTTTGACTCCCAGAAATGAGGGCATCGATGTGCGTCACATCGATCGGCTCGACCCCCACAGCAGTGATCCCATCGGCGATGAGCATCACATCCGGGCGTTCGGCTTTGACCGCCGCCGCAATCGCCTCGACGGGATGGCGCAGCCCCCCGGCCGATTCGCTGATCTGAATGGCGATCGCGTCGATGGCAGGATGGGCGCGGAGGGCATGGAGCACCTCTTCGACCGTCGCCGGAGTGTCCCACTCGTGTCGGATCTCGACGTGACCCAGGTCGTGTGCTTCGGCGATCAAGCCAAAGCGTTCCCCAAATTTTCCGGCGTTGATGTTCAGCAGGGTGTCGTGGCAGAGATGGGTCACGGCCGCCTCCATCGCGCCGGTGCCACTGGAGGCGATCATCACCACCTCATCGGTCTGCATCAGATCCAACAATCGCTTCCGCGCCTGTGCAAAAATCGCCTCAAATTCTGGGGTACGGTGGTGGAGCGTCGGGGTCGCCATGGCTTGGCGTACGGACTCGGGTACCGGGGTGGGGCCAGGGGTAAAAAGGAGCATAATCAAACCTCGTCAATCCGTGATCTCACGGCATAATAGGCGACGATTATAGCCAAAATGTGATTAAACCCGAGGAGGGGGGGTCACTTCGCGAGGATCACCTCGATCATTTTGAGGGCGGCTTGACTCGCTTTGGCCGCACGTGTTTGTGCCAGTGCAGGGGTAAAACGCTTGTGCTCTCCCATTGTGTGCATCATGCCAAAGAGGGACAATTGTGTCCGTGCCATGTCAATCAAGGCTCGAAAAGCAGGATCAGCGGCAAAAGGGGATGCGTCCAGTATCTTCAACGATTTTGCATAGATTTCAGCCCCTTTTTTCCAGTGTGCCTCGATGGTGGGATCGGGGAGATCCCACATCCACATGGCGTAGTGTGCCGAGAGGCGGCGAGCAGAGGCATCGACTTCAATGGCGGCGTTGAGGGGTTTGATCTCTTTGAACTTGGCTCGGTGGAGCATGATCGCCTTCATCGCCTCCATCGCTTTGATGGTCGTGCGGATATTTCCATGGATGAAGATCGCCCCTTTTTTCATCGCTTCTGGGGAGGGTTTATTCTCTTTTAGCGACGCTTCGAGGGCTTTTTTGACCGGAGCCCACCCTTTGCGACCGATGGCGATCTGTTTCCGGATCGCTGGGTCGGGGAAGCCCTTCTCCATGGCGGCGATCACCCCCTCATACAGAGCGACGGAGTGCTTCAACTGCTCTTTGGGGAGCCTGAATCTCACGCCGGTACCGATCATAGCAAACGTCTCCAGCATGTGACGCATCTCAGACATTTCATGCCCGAGTGCCTGCACCGCCTGAAGCGGTGTTTTGATTTCGACGGCTTGTGCGCCCAAAGGAAGAAGAAGGAGCACGATACCCCCCCACATAACACGTACAAAACTGCGCATACCAAACCCCTTTATTTTAGGTTCCTTATTATAACATATTCCTGTCAACAGAATGTCACGTATTTTTTAAAGACAAACCAAAGCAAAAATGTTGTGGCCGTTTTCGTAACGGTATTGGAGGAGCCAACGGTGTTTGCGGGCAATTTGATCGACAATGTAGAGCCCGAGACCAAACCCATCTGCGGTGTGGGCATCACCGGAGGAGAAGGGTTCAACATAGTGGGAGAGGGGGTGCGTGAGCGGGGTGCCTTCACTGATAAATTCAATCCCGTCCGTATCGGAAACAATCCGGAGATTTTTCCCATATTTTCGACCATTGTCGATGAGGTTTTTAAACGCGAGGCTCATCGTCGGAAAATCGGCCGCTACCTGCTCCTTGGTGATCTCAACGGGGATCGGCTCATCGAGGTAGAGCAGATCCCGTGCCTGATCGATCACATCAAGGATGCGAACCGGCTTGAGCTGGAGGGCAGTGTCCTGGGAGGTGATTTGCTCCATCTGTGCCAGTTCTCTGAGCAGGGAAGCGAGCCGCGAGAAGATCGAGTCAAGCATTGACTGGGTCTTGGGCTCTTCGACCAATTCGGCGAGGATTTTCCCTTTGGTGACGGGGGTATTGAGCTCATGGAAAATATTACGCACGAAGAGTTGGCGGGATTGGATCAAACGCTGGGTTTGGTGTGCCGAAGCATAAAAGGCGTTGCCCACTTCGGCAATCTCATCCCGGTGTGGAGAAAACGTCTCCGCCTCAGGGTACTCCCCTTCACCGTACCGTACGATGTCCCGCTGAAGCCGCCGGATCGGCAAAAGGGCACGGCGCAGCAACCAATAGATCCCCAGCAAAAACCCCAGCAACCCTCCAAAGATCGACAAGGGAACCCCCAGCTGTGTCCAAAAACTCTCGCGCTGACGCAGCAACACCTTCACCCGCTTGGTGCGGAGGAGAAGATACATATGGTTGCGGGTGGGGAAGACATGGGCTCCTCCGGCATGGAGGGATCGCATCCGATGGTGCTGGGGCGCATGTCGGAACGTCTGCAATAACGCATCGGCTCGATGTGGAGCGACACGCACCAAGCCCAACTCGTGAATCAAGGACACGGGGAGATGGTGTTGATGGCGGTACTCCCGGAGGATGAGTCGTGACTTGAGGAGGAGATCGGTCTGGTCACGCTTGAGGATGTGCATGGCGGTGAGCCACCCGGCCAAGACGGTCGTGGTCAGGGCGAGGAGGAAAAGGGTGTTGAGTTTGAAAAAAATCGAATGGATGTTCATCTATGCCCCAATGTATTTGTACCCCACCCCCCGGACAGAGCGGATATAGCGGGGGGATTTGGGATCGTCCCCGATCTTGTGTCGGATGCGGCTGACGATCACGTCAATGCTCCGATCGGAGCTCTCCCACCGCATCGCATCAATGCTCCCAGCGATGAATTCGCGGCTGACGACTTGGTGACGTTTGTGGAGCAGGAGGGCAAAGATCTCATACTCTGCCTGCGTCAACTCAAGCACCCGCCCCTCCTGTGTGATGTGCATCATGACGGGATCGACGGCAAACACCGATGCTGTGTCGGGGGTGCTGATCTGGCTGTAGCGTTTGAGGATCATTTGGATGCGGGCGACGAGTTCGCGAGGGTCGTAGGGCTTGGCGATGTAGTCATCGGCTCCGATCTCAAAGGCGACGACTTTGTCGCTGACATCGTGCCGCGCCGTAGAGATGATGACGGGCATCTGCGGATACTGCTTCTTGAGGAGCTTGCAGAGCTCCAGCCCATCCATCTCGGGCAGTCCGAGATCGAGCAGAGCCAGATCGTACGACTCAATCCGCAGCTTGTCCAACGCCACCGAAGGGCGATCGACGCTCATCACCTCCAGCCCGTAGCGACCGAGATACGCTTCGAGCAATTCAGTGATCTGGGCATCGTCTTCGACCATGAGGATACGGGGCATGGTGTTTTCCTTTTTCATTCCAAGTGGCACCATGGAGGCAGGGCTTCAGCCCTGCTTTGCGGGATTGAAGTCCCGCCTCCTGATGGAGAGTGCCGTGCTACTTCTTTTTGGCCAATTCTATCCATTTCACCCTTTGCTCTGGGGTGAGGATGTCGAAAAACTTTGCCATGAGATCGGCGCGATGATCGAGGCGGCTTTCCCGATGAGCCGCGCGTTCGGCTTTCTGCTTCTCGGCTCGAACTTTCGCTGCTTTTTTGAAGGCCTCTTTGTCGAAGTGATCAGCCGACATGAACGTGGCCGGGTTGAGCGTACCAAACCTATCGGCACGATGTTGCCCCCGCTGATGATGTCCCTGCCGTTCGGCTTTTCGTGCCTGACGCTCTGCTTTGACAAGGGCACGAACCTTCTGACGCTGCTCCGAGCTCAAATCAAGCGTGCGCCCCATTTGGCGCAAGAAACCCATCCGACCTTGACGGTGCGTACGCCCCATCCCTCGATCATGGCGATCACCACGCTGATGCATGCGTTCTCCCCGCTCTCCTCGCTGATGCATGCCGTGCTGGCCACGCTCTCCTCGTGCCCCATCACAGTCACCACGAGAGCCACCGGCCATCAACGCTGTTGTCAAACCCAAACCGGCCAATGCCAGTACGATTACTTTTGTTTTCATGATATGTCCTTTGAAAGTTTCGTGTTTGTTTCCCAACTGCTTGGGATGATGCAAGTATAGGAGATGTTTGCGAATGGCGTGTCAATGGATTGTGAACCAATGTAAACGGGTGGATGGTGGTTAGTGGTTGGTGGATGGGAGGGTTCAAAGAAGGTGGTGTTTCAATAACTCCAAGGCTTTTTTGTCTGCCATGCTCAAAGGCAGGGCTTCGATCGCATCGAGAGGATGCAGCTCCACCGCCTCCTCGGGACGCTCATCGGTCAACACCACCCTCCCCTCGAGGGTGAAGTGGCTGTAGTGGTGGCGCACCTCCCCGAGAAGTGTCCCAGATAGATCCCGTTCGCTCTGGGGGAAACCATACAGACCCCCGAGGAGTCGCGCCTCGCCCTTGCGCACACCGTACCGCTCTCCATCGGTGAAAATCCACACAATCCGCTTGCGAACAGGCTTGACCTTCCTCAAGCGTGGAGTAGGATAACGCTCAGGCATCTCGCTGCCCCGACACTGGACGCGCAAAGGACACGCAGAGCACTCGGGAGACTGGGGGGTACAAATGGTCGCGCCGATGTCCATCAGGGCTTGGTTGTATGTGTAAGGGTGCGCCGAGTCAAAGAGCCGCTCCGCCATCCGCCAAAGCTCAGGGGGTTTGGCGGTGCGCCGGCGGAAAAAACGGTACAGGATCCGCCGGACATTGGCATCCAAAATCGGCACCGCTTCCCCGTAGGCGAAGCATGCGATCGCCGCTGCCGTTGAGCGGCCAATTCCCGGCAATTCCTCCAGTTGGGCAGCGGTTTGGGGCAAGGCTCCTTGCGTGAGTTTGGCGGTGGCATGGAGGTTGCGTGCACGGGCATAGTAGCCCAATCCCTCCCAGGCTTTGAGCACCGCTTCCTCCGAAGCCGAGGCGACATCACTCAGCGTCGGAAACCGCTCCAAAAACGGCGCATAAAACCGCTCCAGCACCGTGCCCACCTGCGTCTGCTGCAACATAATCTCACTCAGATAGATCCGGTACACATCGCGCGTCTGCCGCCACGGCAAATCGTGCCGGCCGTGGATGGTGTACCAGTCGTGAATGGCGGTGTGGGTGGGGTGGTAGGGGTGCATTTGGTTTGTTCTCCTTCACCTTTCAACGGTTATTTTTCATGAATGTTTTGACAAATCCTAATCCTCATACCCGCTCATATCCCACTCCGGAGCCGCCAACTCCTCCTGATATACTTTTTGACCGATGGCTTGATAGCGGGCGTAGTGGTGCTCGACAAACTGACGCACCGCTGGGGTTTTGGGTAGATAAACCCCCTCCTCTTTGACAGTATAGTGCCCGAGGAACTCACCGGCATCGGCCTTGGCGAGGTAGTGCCGGGCCAAATCGGTGTACGTCTCGATGTAGCGTTCTTTCATCGCCGCGTAGCGGTCGTAGCGGATCGCCAGCGGCGCATCGAAGCGCAGCACCCCGGAGGCAAACAGGATCTCCAGATGGATCAGTCCTTCGCAGTAGTACGGCAGCACTTCGCCCACCTCCTGCCAGGCGATGAGTCCGACGGCACGGGAGACCAGATCATCCACGAGGTGCTTGGTCAGCGCGGCATCTTCACGGGCAAAAAATGCCATAAGTCCACCCGTGGTGGCTTTGAACTCTTCGATGTTTTTAAACTGTCCCGAACCGTTCATGGCTGTCTCGGTATCCGAGTCGATCCAGAGGATGTGCCCAAACTCATGCCCAATCGTGCCGATGTCGTAGAGGCGGTGCCACAGATCGGGGGCTTTCTCGGCGAGACCCCGGCGGGAGAGGATGAAGGTCTTGCCAAAGGTCTCGACCCCCAGCTCCATGATCGGCTTGGCGAGTTGATTTTGGTGCACGAAATCGGCATACGCAAAGATCTTTTTGCCCAGTTCGCTGCTCACCTGCTCGTCGTTGGGTACCACCTGCGCCGAAAACAGACCGTTGAACTCTGCGGCGTAGTAGAGCATCGGCTGGCCGATGTAGAGCTGCGCCTGATCGACCTGGAGGAGGTTTTTGGCGATGACCTTCTCCCCGTCACTGCCAAGCTCCTTGGCCATTTCGTAGGCAAAATGTTTGATGGCCTCCCGCGTGGTGGCCGAAGTCTGGAGGTGGGGATTGATGATGCGCAGATCCCACTCGAGTGCCACCGCTTTGCGGTAGTGATCTTCGTAGTACTCCAGCGGGTGACCGACCTGAATCGGTGCCGTGATCGCCATCCAGCGACGATCCACCTCCCCCCACATCGAGATGAGTTCGGGGACATGGGTGTGGGCAAACGCCTCTTTGAGCGCGGTGAAATAGGCGATCCATTCGTGCTTTTGTCCATACACTTCATCGTCGAGAGGTGCCAAAAGAGCCATAAGCTGATCGAGAGCTCCGACGACAGCGGCCACCTCATCCGGGAAGGCTTCGGCGTAGGCAGCCGATTTATATTGGGTCAGACCCGCAGACGATGCATCACTTCGCGACACATCATCTGAGGTCAGACCCTTTTTTACAAGCACCGAATAGGAACGATCCGCGACCCGTCCCTCATGATCCCGATCGAGAAGTTCCCGAGCTTGAAGCATCTCGAAGACCTTGGCATCGTCCCCGTCAAACAGCTCACTGAGCTCGAGATTGACCGAATGGAGGATGTGGTGGGTCCAGCGGCTCTGCCATTCACTCAACCGCAGCCCCACATAATACACCCCGAAGATCAACGCCCGGTAAAACGGTGTAAGCAACTTCTGCGCCTCGATCCACCCGATGAGCGTCTCATGCCGGGTGATGTGCATCATGCTCACAAATCCGTAGGCCAACTCTTTTTTGACGCGGATCTCCTCCTCCGAAAACCCCGCCTTGGTCAATACCTGTTCGAGGGCATCTTCGCGCAGATTGACGATGCGGGTCAGGGCGGCCATTTCACTCTCAGGTGTACGCTCCAGATTGAGGAGTCTCAAAAAGTTTGCGACGATCTCATCGGCCGCTTCGTGACCGCCCTTGAGGAGCATGTAGTAGTCGTTGAGCTCCGTTTGTCGCCGTTGGAGTGCATCGTAAATGGTTTGAAGGTCGGCAAGAAATTCATCGTGGGTCATGCGCATCCTTATGGTGTGTTTTTGTTGCAGTTGATAGCATCTCAATGATCGGCATCGCCAGAGCCAAAGCTTTGCTCCGGTGCGAGAGCTTCTTTTTCACCGCCTCATCCAGCTCCCCGAGTGTCCGGTGATACCCCTCGGGGACAAACATCGGATCGTAGCCAAACCCCTTATCCCCCTGTGCCTCGGCGACCACTTCTCCGTACATCCAGCCATGCACCACATATTCTCCCCACCTGCTGACAATGGCAATCGCAGCGGTGTAGTAGGCCGGGGCAGACGTGAGACTTTTGGCGTGGAGCGCATCGATGAGTTTGCGCACGTTGTCTGTGTCGGTCGCATCCCCTCCCGCGTAGCGTGCCGAGTAGATGCCCGGCGCACCACCAAGCATCGGCACCGAGATACCGCTGTCGTCGGCGATGACGATGTACGCGTCCCCCAACTGCTCATAAATCGCCCGGGCTTTGATCCGAGCATTGGCGGCGAAGGTCTCCCCATCCTCGACGATCTCAAACGGCTCCATCACGTCACCAAAGGGGAGGATAGGCACCTCCGACATCGCCTCAAACTCTCGAAGCTTTCCTTTGTTACCACTTGCGAGGACTAATTGCATTTTCTTAACCTTTTTTTAACGATATAGGACTATAATTCTCCGTTTTAACCTTCATCGGGTGAGATTATACCCAAACTCTACAAGGAACCTCCATGAAAGAAATCTTCAAAAAAGTCCTCCCCCTCAGCCTGATTGTGGCGTTGCGCTTCTTCGGCCTGTTTATCGTCCTCTCTGTCCTCTCGCAGTATGCGCTTGGGATGCCAGGCGGGACGGCGACGCTGGCGGGGATGGCCGTCGGGGGCTATGCCCTGACCCAGGCACTGCTCCAAGTCCCTTACGGGGTCCTCAGTGACAAGATCGGACGCAAAAAGACCCTCCTGATCGGTCTGTTGATCTTCGCCGCAGGGTCGGCGGTGTGTGCGATGTCGTCCAACATCTATATGCTCCTCTTCGGCCGCTTCCTCCAGGGAGCCGGTGCCATCGGTAGTGTCGTGACCGCCATGATCGCCGACCATGTCCGTGAAGACCAACGCGCCCATGCCATGGCCGTCATGGGGATGACCATCGCGATGTCGTTTGCGGCGGCGATGATCATCGGCCCCATCGTCGGGGGCTTCTATTCGGTCAGTGCCCTCTTTTGGTTGACAGCCGTCCTGGCAGTGGCCGCCTTGGCGATCCTCTTCACCGCCGTACCCGAGCCCCCCACGATCGTCCACAGCTACAGCGAAGAGGAGGCGAAGATCAAGCATGTCTTCCGAGACAAAGACCTGGTGCGGATGTACATCACCTTCCTCTTTCACAGCTCCACGATGGCGATCGCATTTTTCATCATCCCCGTGGTGATGAAACAGCACTTTAGTCTCGGTGCCGAAGCGTACTGGAAAGTCTATCTCCCTGCGGTCTTCTTCGGGATCATCGCCATGGGTCCGGCGGCGGTCTTTGGAGAAAAATACAACAAAGGTAAAGAGATCTTCCTTATCTCCATCGCCTTTGTCGCAGCGGCTTTTGCTTTGATGGGGTGGTCAACATCTCTCTTTTGGTTTGGAGTAGGCGCGACGTTTTTCTTCATCGGTTTCAATATGTTTGAGCCCCTCCTCCAGAGCTTCGTGAGCAAATTTGCCAAAGTCCACCAAAAAGGAGCCGCACTCGGGGTCGCCAATACTTTTTCCTACGTCGGAATCTTCTTGGGGGGTGCTATCGGCGGATATGCCTATGAGCATTTTGGACGCGGGGGCGTGGCGATCCTCGTGCTGGCCGTGACGGTCATCTGGGCGCTTTGGATTGTCGGGATGCGCAGTCCCGGTGTCCGGGACAATCTCTTCCTCCCGTTTGACCATTACGACCGAGAGAAGATGGATGCCCTCAAGCGTCTCAACGGCATCACCGACTTTTATCTCAACGAGACCGAAGCCCTCATTGTGGTCAAATTTGACAACGACCTCTTGGATGAGGATACCATCCGGGGCGTCCTGCTCAAACGTTAACCGTATTTGTGGTACCATTCTGTACACAGCTATTTACAGAATGACAAGGGGATACTATGCTGACACGACTCCGACAGTACGAAGATGAAGTCCTCCAGACGGTGCCCGAGACCTTTCATCGGGCACTGTATTACAAACTCGAGACCCACGATCGCCTCATGGGGATCATCGGTGCCAGTGGGATGGGCAAGACCACCCTCCTCCTCCAGCGGTGCAAAGCCCTCCGCGAAGAGCACGGGGTCGAGAAAGTCCTCTATTTCACCCTCGATTATCCCTTCCTTGCCAACACCGATCTTGTCACCTTTGCCGATGAGATGCACGGGCAGGGGATCCGCTACCTCCTCATCGATGAGATCCACAAGCACCCCCATTTCCAAAAAACCCTCAAAGCCATTTACGACAAGGTCATGGGGATGCAAATCCTCTTTGCCGGGAGTCCCGCCATGGAGACCAGCGGTCTGGGGGCTCGCCTCACCCTCCACCGCCTCCAGGGGCTCTCGTTTCGGGAGTTGATGTCACTCGGGCGCGACAAACCTCTGCCGATCTTTCGCTTCAGTGAAATCCTCACCGACCATCAGAAAATCGCCCGCGAACTCTCGACCCAGCTTGACATCGCCAAGGGGATCCGCACCTACCTGCGCCGAGGATACTACCCCGCCCACACGACCCCTCAGCACACCTTCATTCGCTCCATACTCGACTCTCTCAATGCCACACTCGACGGCGATCTGGTCAGTACGGGCAAAGTCGAACAAAAATACACCTACAAGATGCGCCGCGTCCTCGAAGTCCTCAGCACCACCGATCCGGACGACATCAACCTCTCCCGCATCGCCGAGGATGCGGGGATCAGCCGCGTCAAGCTCTACGACTACCTCCGCTACATGCAAGAGGCCGGCCTCCTCAAACTCGTCGTCACCGCCGATAAGGACACCAAACAAAAGACCAAACCCGCCCGCATCTACATCGACAACACCAACCTGCGGATCTTTTACAACCCCGATGCCAACATTGCCAACATCCGAGAGACCTTTTTTGTCAACCAACTGAGTGTCGTGGGCAAGCTCTCCAGCACCAAAGAGGGTCTTTTTGTCGTCAACGGAAAATGGCGGTTTCAGCTGACACGCAAAGAGGGTGAACCGGAAGTCTTCGATGAACTGCGCAATGCCTATCATGTCGTGGATGCCCTCATCAGCGACCACCCCTACCGCATCCCCTTGTGGCTGTTTGGATTTTTGTATTGAGCCCCTGGGGCCGCGCATAGGTTCGCTCATGGGTGCGTTCAATCGGCCAAATCCCTTTTGCGATACACCATCACCACATTAAAACACCACTCCGTCAACAGCATCAGTTCGCCCATCGACAGGATCTCCAAAAACGGCAGAGAAGGCTCCAGCGTGCCAAAATCTACCCGCACACCAAACCCATAGTCCTCCGGCACATCGATCTCCGGCACATCAATCCCGTAGTGCACCACAAACACCACCTCCGTCGATCGCCCCATTCGCACGATCCGTTTGCGCCTCCCTTCGTAGTCTTTGGGATTGAGGCGGATTTCGGCATGGGTATTGTGGGAGAGGACATTACGGACAAAGGCGACGATGTCGATAAAGTTTTCGTACCGCACTCCCCCAAGCCGCTCGACCAAAAATGCACGAAATGGCGACTCTTCCCTCAATGCTTCGAGCATCCCCATCGCCACCCCGCGAAAGGCGTTGAACTCCACAAAATACTCAAACAACGACCCCGCCCCCTCGGGAGTCGCATACTCATGGTGCAGCACCGTTGCGATTACCCCCCCGTCAAACGCATACGGCACCCCTCCTTCAAACACTTTGACCAACCGAGACGGCACCCGATCGGCCAAATCCTCCCGACGGCTCCAGAGGGCAAAAAACTCCCCAGCATGGAGGAAATAGAAGTTTTGCTCGACCAGCAGGAGAGCGTCATCGATGGGGGTGGGATCAGGGGTAGAATTCATGGGCTTCATCTCTTTTAAATGTATAACAATATTTTAACCACATTCAGCTATACTTATCCTATACAATTTCCTACCGCAACGGTTCGTTGCCTACATCAAAGGAAGGATACACCATGAACACCCTCTACCGTGCCATCCCCAAGATCGACAAATTGCTGACCCATGAGGCCTTTGGCGGGTACAACACTGCGCTGCTGACCGAAGCGATCCGCGACGCCATCGATGCCCTGCGTGCTGCGATCACCGCCGGGACGGTCACTGCCATCGACCACGAAGCCCTCATCACAGACATTGCCCGGCGGTACGAAGCCGCACTCACCCCCTCCCTCCAGCCGGTCATCAATGCCACCGGGGTCATCATCCACACCAACCTCGGCCGCAGCCCCATCGATCCGGAGCTTTTTGACGCCGCGCGCGACATCGCCACGGGGTATTGCAACCTTGAGTATGATTTGGAAGCGGGCAAGCGGGGCGATCGCTACGTCCACACGGCCGGAGCACTGCGGGATCTGCTCGGCGTCGAGGATGCCCTGATCGTAAACAACAACGCCGCAGCGGTGTTTCTCATCCTCAATACCTTTGCCAAAGGGCGCGAAGCGGTGGTCTCACGCGGGGAACTCGTCGAGATCGGGGGGAGTTTCCGCATCCCGGATGTGATGGCCGCCAGCGGAGCCAAGCTGATCGAAGTGGGCACGACCAACAAGACCAAAATCCGCGACTACGAAAACGCCATCACCCCTGAGACCGCCATGCTGATGAAAGTGCACAAATCCAATTACACCATCGAAGGGTTCAGTGCCGAAGCCGATATTGAAGATATTTCCGCGCTGGCACGCGCTCACGACCTCATCGACTACTACGACCTCGGAAGTGCGTACCTGCCTGAGCTGCCGTGGGGATTGAGCCAGGCCGAGCCGTCGATCCTGCGCATGATGGAGCACCCCCCTGCCCTGATGAGCTTCAGCGGGGACAAGCTGCTCGGTAGCGTCCAGGCGGGGATCATCGTCGGCCGCCGCGACCTCATCGCCCACCTCAAACGCAACCAGATTCTGCGAATGTTCCGCGTGGACAAGATCACATTGAGTCTCCTTGAGCGCACCGTGCTGGCTTACCAACAAAAAGACTACGACCGCATCCCGATCCTGCGGATGCTCTTTGCGACCCCTGAAATCCTCGAAGAGAGAGCACGCGCACTTCAGCCCCGACTGACCATCCCTTCTCAAATCCTCCCGAGCGAAAGTTACGTCGGCGGCGGCACCATGCCGGGTCGGCGCATCCCCACCGTCGTCCTTGCCCTCGAGGGCGACCCCCAAACTCTCGAATCCCACTTCCGCGCCCACCACATCATCGGCCGGATCGAATCGGATCGGTTTGTGCTGGATATGCGGACGGTGGGGGAGAGGGATTTTGGAGCGATTGTGCAAGCAGGTGAGGCATCATGAGAGACATCATCATCGGCACCGCCGGACACGTTGACCATGGCAAAACCGCCCTCATCGAAGCGATGACGGGCTACAACGGCGACGAGATGGCCGAAGAGAAGGAGCGGGGGATCACGATCGATCTGAGCTTCTCCAACATGGAGCAGGAGGGGGTCAATGTTGCCTTCATCGATGTCCCTGGGCATGAAAAGCTGATCAAAAACATGATCAGCGGGGCGTTTGGATTTGACGCAGCACTGCTCGTGATCGCGGTCGATGACGGGATCATGCCTCAGACACTGGAGCATTTCAACGTCCTGCGGATCGCCGGGGTACACCGTGTCGTCGTAGCGCTGAACAAAAGCGACCTCGCCGATGCCGATCTCCTCGACCGACGCACGCAAGAGATCGAAGCACTCTTTGCCGAACATCCCACCATGGAACTCCTCTCGATCCTCCCCACTTCGATCCACCGACCCGAGACGATCGCCGCACTCAAAGAGACCCTCTTTTCCCTGCCGCCACGGCAAACGCCGGATGCGCCGTTTTTCCGCTACTACATCGACCGAGTCTTCAGCCCGCGCGGGGTAGGAACCGTCGTCACCGGAACGGTACTCGCCGGTACCGTGACTAAGGGAGCCAAGCTCAACGTCGCCGAGCTGAACAAGCCCGTCACCATCCGCAACATCCAAGTACACGGTAGAGACCAAGAATCTGCCCACACCCACCAGCGGGTCGCCTTCAACCTCGATCTCTCCCACCAAAAGCTCTCCAAGGGATTCCTCCTCTGCTCACGCGGCTACTTCCGGGGCTTTGCGACACTGGATGTCGCCCTCGAGACGATCGGGGAGGCGGGGCTGACCCACGGCGCTGACGTGCTCTTCATCAGCGGTGCCAAGCGGGTCGAGGGGACGGTGCTCCTCTACCCAGAAAGCGGCTATGCCGCCCTCAAACTCCGCGAAAAAGTCTTCACGCAGTTTGGCGATCCGTTTGTCCTCCTTGCCAGTGGGCGGCTCATCGCTGGAGGCGCCATCCTCATCCCCATCAGCGAGCCGATGCGCAAACGGCAGAAGCTTACCCTCCTGCGTGCCCTCAAGGTTCGCGATTTTGCCCAATCCTTTGCCCTGCTACTGGCCAACCACCGCCGGGGATTTGGACTCATCTCCAGCCATCAGCACTTCGGGATCGACCATGCTGCCGCCCTGACGTATGCCCGCAGCATCGAGGGAGCCTTCGTCGATGAGGCCGGGTTGGTCGTCTACCCGCTCAAAGCGTTGACCACCATTCACGATGCCATCCATGCCATCTATGAGCACAACCCCCGTGCCTTCCTCTCTCCCGCCTCGGTCATACTCCGGATCACTTGGGCCAGCGAAGCCCTCGTGGGCGAAGTGATGCGCCGGATGGTCGCAGAAGGGTATCTCAAACAAACGGGCAGCATCTATCTGCGTGCCGATCAAGACGAGAAGGAGCTGATCCATACCCTCGAAGAGCGCATCCTCGCCATCCTCGATGACGAGGGACTCACCCCCGAAGCCCCCTACAACCTCTACGACCGCCTCGACCTCGACCGCACCCAGGGCGATCAAGCTCTCAAGTCCCTCACCCGACGCAAAAAAGTCATCCGTCTCGCACACAACCTTTTCGTCACCGAAACCCACCTCACCCGGGCTCTCGCCACCATGCGGGAGATCATCACGGCCCAAGGCTACATCGACATCCGCACTTTCAAAGCCACCACCAGCATGAGCCGCAAATACTGCATCGCGTATCTGGAATATCTCGATGCGAGTGACACCATAGTCAACGAGGGGAATCGGCGACGGTTTCGGTACACGTAGAGGGGTCGCCTTACCCTTTTTTCGCTACAATGCCTTCCATGTATGAACAATATAAAACAGCGGTCGAGAGCTCCAACATCGTCTCCCGAACCGACATCAACGGCATCATAACCTTTGTCAACGATGAGTTTTGTCGCATCTCTGGCTATCGCCGCGAAGCGTTGATCGGGCGTGACCACAACATCGTCCGCCATCCCGATGTCCCGGATGAAACTTTCGCACGCCTCTGGAGCACCATCCTCGCCAAACGTACATACCGATCCACCGTCAAAAACCTCGCCAAAGACGGCAGCACCTTCTACGTCAATACGACCATCACCCCGATCCTCAACGCAGCGGGGGCGATCGATGAATTTATCGCGATCCGCTACGATGTCACCAAAGAGATGGAGCTTCAGTTTCAGCTCCAAGAGAAGCAAGAGATGCTGCTGTGGCAATCCCGTTTTGCCTCTTTGGGGCACATGATCGCCAACATCGCCCACCAGTGGCGCCAGCCGTTGACCGAGCTCAATCTCCTGATCTATACCCTCAAAAATGCCGCGCTCGATCACCAAACCGATGCCGTCATCTCTCTCCATCGTGATGCCAAAACGGTGATCCAATCGATGTCCCAAACCATCGATGATTTTCAACATTTCTTCCGACCGGGCAAGGAGAGGGAGCCCTTCTTCCCTGCCGTCAGCGTGGACAATGCTTTGGCACTCTTGCAGCAGATCCTGCGCAAAGAGCACATCCATCTCACCCAGCAAAATGATCGGGATGTGCAGGTACTCGGGATACAAAATGAGCTCACGCAAGTCCTTGTCAACCTCCTCCAAAACGCCAAAGATGCCCTGATCTCCCGTCCAGATGACGATCGGGAGATTCGCATCACCCTCTGGCAAGAGAAGGACGCAGCCCTTCTCTGTGTCGAGGACAATGCCGGGGGGATCCCCTCCGAGATACGAGCAGAGATCTTCGCCCCCTATTTTACGACCAAACATGCCAGCCAGGGGACGGGATTGGGGCTGTTTATGTCCCGGCTGATTGTCGAAAAAAGCCTCCAGGGGACGCTCCAGTACACCTCGGCACCTCGCGGAGCGCGCTTTGTCATCACCCTCCCGACTCTCAAGGAGACTACGCACCCATGACGTGTCATACCCTGCTCAAGAGCCTGACCGTACTTCTCGTCGAGGACGAACTCACCTTGGCCCATCTCCTCCGCGATGCGATTGGGGATCGATTTGACCGCTTTGAGCTCGCCTCGGATGGAGAGGAGGGGCTGGAGTCCGTCCGACAGCACCTCCCCGATCTCGTCGTGACCGACATCACCATGCCCCGCATGGATGGGCTGACCATGAGTGCCATCCTCCAGCGAGAGTACCCCAAGCTCCCTGTCATCATCCTCAGTGCCTACAGCGAAAAAAAATACCTCCTCGAGGCCATCGATGTCGGCATCCGAAAATACCTCATCAAACCGTTTGACCCCGATGAACTGCTCGAAACGATCTGCACATTGGCACAGCAGCTTGAGCCCACACGGCTCATCCCGCTTCTCCCTCCTTACACATTTGATCCGCAGAGACACGCACTCCTTTGGGATGGAGTGCGTGTACCTCTCACACAACGAGAAGGCCGTTTTATCCACCATCTCCTCTCCGCACCACATGCCTTCCTCTCTTTTGAGGAGATCAAGGTTCTCCTCTGGGGAGACGCGACCATCTCGGATGCAACGATTAGGGTTTTTATCAATCGCCTCCGCCGAAAAAGTCACACCGATTTGATCCAAAGTGTGACTGGGCAAGGGTACGCATTGTATCTACCGCCCTGCACATCCCACCCATGAGCCTCTACTCATGACCGACATCACTCTACTCCTTTCACTCTCGGCATCTCTGTGGCTCGCGCCCTATCTTGCCGGTATGCTGCGCCTCCCCTCTGCCCCCGTGGAGATTGTGCTTGGATCGTTGCTGGCATGGATGGGCTTGATACATGAGCATGTCTACTTCGACCTTGTCGCCAATGTGGGCTTCCTCTACTTGATGTTTCTTGCCGGGCTTGAGGTCAACCTCCGAGACATCACCACCCGTCCAGGG
>WFMQ01000063.1 GCA_015488995.1 Nitratifractor sp.
CACCCAGAGACCCGCCCCCAATCCCGTATAGAGCACAAATCGCCCCAGATGCATCCGCGACAAACCCGCCGGAAGCGAAATGTACTGACGGATACCCGGAATCAGGCGGCCGCTAAAAGTGGAGATCTCTCCGTGCTTTCGGAAAAAGGCTTCGAGTTTGTCGAGGGTCTCGGGCGTGAGGAGGATGTAGCGACCGTACTTCTCGAGAAGCGGTCGGCCGAGTTTGACGGCGAGGTAGTAGTTGAATACCGCTCCAGCGATCGAACCAAAAATACCGAAGACAATCGCTGCAATGAGATTCATCTTGCCCTGAAAAGCAAGATACCCCGCTGGGATCATCACCACTTCGCTTGGAAACGGGAAAAAGCTGCTCTCCAAAAACATCGCCGCCACAATCCCGGCATACCCCCACCCCTCAACCGTCGTGACAATCCATGTGATGATCGTGTGGAGCATGGGGAGACCTTTGTGTTGTTGTTTGACGCGTAGGGTGTGCAATTGCACACCGAGATCATGCAGAAATCTATCAAAATATCCACATAACGTAGCCCTTGGAAGGTGCGCTGTTGCGCACCCTACGCAAACCATGGTCGGCTGAAGCCAACCCTACCAACATCCTACTTGTTCCACATCGGGAGATGTAGAACAAGAAAGCGACTAAAGTCGCATCCCCAATTTCTAATTCTCTTTAAACGCGCCCGGTGCGGTCAATTTCTCATACCGTTTCTCGAGGAGTTCATCTTTGCTCACCTCACGCAACGCTTTGAGATTGGTCAGGAAATAGGCTTTGAGGGCTTCGGCGGCGACCTTCTTGTTGCGGTGGGCACCGATGAGGGGTTCGTCGATGATTGCATCGATCAGTTGGTGCTCCATCAGGGCATCGGGGGTGATTTTGAGGGCTTTGGTGGCTTGTTCCACTTTGGCAGGGTCGTTCCAGAGGATGGCACTGCACCCCTCGGGAGAGATGACCGAAAAGACCGAATAGCGCATCATCGCGAGGCGATCCGCCACACCGATGGCCAAGGCTCCGCCGGAGCCCCCTTCGCCGATGACGACCGAGATCATAGGGACTCTGACACCCGAAAACTCCATGAGATTGCGGGCGATGGCTTCACTCTGCCCGCGCTCCTCGGCTCCGAGTCCTGGATAGGCACCCGGAGTGTCGATGAGCATCAGCACTGGGAGGTCAAACTTCTCAGCCAATTTGACCGCGCGCAGGGCTTTGCGATACCCTTCGGGGTTGGGCATGCCGAAGTTGCGGCGCAGTTTGTGTTTGGTGCCGCGCCCTTTTTGCTCGCCGATGAGGACGACACGTTCCCCGCCGATCCACCCAAGATAGACGATGATGGGGAGGTCGTCCTTGAAATGACGATCCCCATGGATCTCTTGGGCATCGTCCATCATCAGACGGACATAATCGAGTGCATAGGGGCGATCAGGGTGGCGAGCAAGCTGGAGTTTCTGGTAGTCACTGAGGGAGCCAAAGACCTTTTTGACCTCTTTGTCGAGATCTTTTTCGAGGATCTCAACCGCATCGATATCGCCACGGGCTTTGGCCGATTCGATGTCTTCCTGGATCGCTTCGATGGGTTTTTCGAAGTCGAGATAATTGGCCATTGCGCTGCCTTAATCGACTTTTTTGAAGATGATGACACCGTTGGTGCCGCCAAAGCCGAATGAGTTGCTCATGACGACGTTGAGATCGGCTTTGCGTGCCCCTTCGGTGACGTAGTCGAGGTCGCAGTTTTCATCGGGGGTTGTGTAGTTGATCGTGGGGGGGATGATCCCCTCTTTCATCGCTTTGAGCGCGATGACCGCTTCGATCGCACCGGCGGCACCGAGACAGTGTCCGATCTGCCCTTTGGTGGAGCTGACGGGGGGGCAGTTCTCTTTGCCACCGAGGAGTTCTTTGATGGCGGTGGTTTCGTTTTTGTCATTGACAGGGGTGGAGGTGCCGTGGGCGTTGATGTAGTCGATCGTGGGCTCTCCAGCCATGGTGTAGGCGGCTTTCATCGCACGCAGAGGGCCGTCCATCGTGGGGGTGGTGATGTGGTTGGCATCGCCGCTCTCTCCGAAGCCAATCAGCTCACCGTAGATCTTGGCACCGCGTGCTTTGGCGGCTTCGTACGCTTCGAGGACGAGCGCACCGGCTCCCTCCCCCATGACAAACCCATCACGATCCGCATCGAAAGGGCGCGAGGCGGTCTTGGGGTCGTCGTTGCGGGTCGAGAGGGCTTTCATCGCGGCAAAGCCACCCACACCCACCCCGGTGATCGCCGCTTCAGCACCGACGACGAGGACGCGATCGGCACCGCCGAGCATGATGGTCTTGCCCGCTTCGCTCACGGCGTGGGTTCCGGCGGCACAGGCCGTGGCGGAGGAGAGGTTGGGGCCTTTGAGATCGTGAGCGATGGAGACAAACCCACCGAGCATATTGACCAGTGCCGAAGGGATGAAGAAGGGGGAGATACGGCGGGGCCCCCGATCGTTGAGGATGATCGAGTTGCGCTCGATGGTGGGCAAACCGCCGATCCCTGAAGCACAGCTCACCCCGAAACGCTCCCGATCGACATCGGCATCGATCCCGGCATCTTCAATCGCTTCAGCGGCGGCTTTGAGTCCGAGTTGGATGAAGCGGTCGGCTTTTTTGACCTCTTTGGGATCCATGACCGTCTTGGGGTCGAAGTCTTTGACTTCCCCCGCGACTTGAGCCGAAAACTTCTCAGGATCAAACAACGTAATCCGATCGATCCCACACTCACCGGCTACGATGGCATCAAAGGCGCTTGCCACGTCATGCCCTACACTGTTGATCATCCCGATTCCAGTTACTACCACACGTCTCACGTCTGCTCCTCTTGATAGAAAATACGAAACACAAACGTTCTGCAAACGCTTGGGTTGGGCATCATCTTTTCCGCCCAAGGGCGGGTCGATTACGCTTGTGCGTTTTCGATGAATTTGATGGCATCGGCTACGGTGGCGATGTTCTCAGCTTCCTCATCAGGGATTTCAATGTCAAATTTCTCTTCGAGTGACATCACAAGCTCAACCACGTCAAGGCTGTCTGCTCCAAGGTCATCGGCAAATTTTGAATCTTCTTTGACGTCATCGGGGCTCACGTTGAGCTGCTCTACTACTACTTCTTTCACTTCATCGAAAAGGGCCATTCTGTACTCCTGTAAGGTTAAAATATGGTAGGCATTATACCTGAACTTAGTTTAACGAGGGTGTTGGGGATCGATCAAAGGTTTAAATTTGGGAGAAGGTGTGTCGTTTTGGTCGTGCACAATCTCCGTATCACAACAGTTAAGAAGCGATTTGTCCGGATGGCGGACAAAATCGTACCCCCGGTAGATCGTATAGAGCCCGAAGAGCACTACTACGATCGCCGCGAGATTCATCATCGTCTTGCGCATCGTCGTGTGGGTAAAAATGGAGGTAAAAAACCCCAACCCCATCAAGGAAGGCACCGTACTCAGACCAAAAATCAGCATCACCATCGCCCCCCAGAAGGCACTCCCCGTGCTCGCTGCCGTCACCGCAAAGAAGTAGACCAAGCCACAGGGCAACAGTCCGTTGAGGAGTCCCAGGGCATAGAAACTGTACAGCGACCGGGAGTCGAGGATCGCGCGAAACGCCTGCTGATACCACTTGCTCCGAGAAAACGAGTGCTCAATCAGGGTCAGGAACTGTACTTTGCCCGAGATGGAGAGACCCGCCAAGATCATAAACACCCCCGCCACGATCGTCAACGTCGCAATCGCCGTCCCACTGAAGCCTGCCACACCGCCGATTGCCCCAAACACCGCGCCAATCACCATGTACGTCGTGATCCGTCCGAGTGAGTACATCAGATGAGTGAGCCCCTGGAAGAGTTTGTGCCATTTGGGATCAACCTTGGTACTGCTGTAGGCAATCACGATCCCCCCGCACATCCCGAGGCAATGCCCAAACGATCCGAGAAAGGCGACGGTGATGATCGAGGCGATGCTGATATTGTCCATCTATACTCCGAGCAGTTTTTTACGGATTTTCGGGTTGGTGAGGTTTTCGCCCCGGAGCATCCGCAGGCGCATTTCATGGAAGTCAATGCACCCCGCACACTTCTTTTCCCGCGATCCAAAGCCGTAATGCATCGCCGTCACATCCTTCACCCCGTACCATGCTTTGTGGGCATCGATCCACCGCTTGGTATCGAGTGTGTGCACCCAGAGGACCGCCTTGTCCGCCCACTCCCGACTCTTGAGCCACGTCATCATGCACCCCGGATCGTCGAAAAACCACGTCCGCCCATCGGGCGCGATCGCCTCCGCCGCGTTGCGGTTGCTCTTGATGAGCATGGCACATTGGGTATCGTTGGTACGGTTGATCTTGATCGGCAACGGCTTAAACGCCACGTTCCCTTTGGCGATCGTCACCGGTGCCTCTTTTTTCGCCATGGAGACGAAGACGATGGCGATCACAGCGATCAGCAAAGCAATGCTGAGGAGCGGGAGGAGTTTTTTCATGGTATAAACCTTTTTCGTAAAATGACATATGGACTATTCTGGGGTTTGGACTTCTGCCCTATCCAATGCGACTGAAGTCGCAGCCCCTTCAATAAAAGCTTTTTGCAGGAAAGCATACCTGAACTATTCACTATTCACTAAATCTAAACCGCTTCAAGCAGCACCCCATGCTCTCCCCAATACACGGCCACATAGGCTGAACATAATAGCACAAAAAAGCTAAGCAATCCGAGCGACCACCGCTCCCAGGATCGATCCTCGATCTTCAGCCAAATCCGCTCAATCGCCGCCACGGCTCCGAGAAATGTCCCGGCAAAAAGCGAGCCCCAAATGGCATAGCCGACATAGAAGTATTCGGGCTGGAACATACAAAACGGACACTTATGGGTCGGCAAAGCGTACACATACGTCCCAAAGAAATAGACCACCGCATAATACGCCACCGCCACAAACAATCCCAGCACCGGCAGCACGATCCACGACTGCCGCGCCCACGTCGCCAGAATCGCCAGTGCATAGAGGAGATAAAACAGCACCAGCAGCATCGGACGGCTCAGACCGAAGGGAAGTGGGTTGGCTCCCTCGAGCTGCCCAAACAGTGCCGAACAGCAGCTCACTGGCACACGCAAATCGATGTGGGTAAAGTACATCACATCCCACCACATCTCCAGCCCAAGCAGCAGGAAGATCCCAAGATAGAGCCATGTCTTGGGGCGGAAGATCGGGTAGTTTTTTGCCGAGAGGTCGTAGCGGTTGAGTGCGAGCCAGAGGATCAAGAGAAAGAGCAATAGCAGCTTGAGAAAGAGAAGCTCCAGCCCGTATCCGTTGGCCGAGATCACCCCCGCCCCGCACATCGCCCCGGGGACGAGCACGGCAAGGTTGTCGATCGTGAAGACAAAGTACGGCAACAACACCATCTTCATCACCACCACAAACCCGATGATCGTCATCACCAGATACGCCCGCCGCTCCAGCGCAAACTGCCGCTGGGTAAACGCCCCAAAATCCCACCGCAGTACGATTTGGATCGCGACGACGAAAGCGACGAGGGCGAGGACAAATAAGATCGATTCGCTCAAAAGGAAGATGAGGACTTGGTTGTTGAGGAGGATGTTGTTCATGCTGCACGCACCTTGTCCTGGACATCTGTTAGTGAATAGTGAATAGTGAATAGTGAATAGTGTCGGTTTGCATTGCCTGGCAATGCTTTTATTGGAGACGCGACTCCAGTCGCGTTTGGTGGGACTGAAGTCCCAGCCCCTTTTGCGCTCTCATTCCCACGTTCTTGCGTGGGAATGAGACTAAAATATTCGTTCTTAATTGGTGTTGTCGGGGGACAACACCCTACACGATTGCTACCATCCATATTCCATTCCTTGTGGGGCTGAAACCCCCAGCCCCTAAATAAAAGCTTTTCGCAGAAAAGCATACCCAAACTATTCACCATTCACTATTCACTATTCACCAATAATCCTCCCATCTTCCATCTCCACTATCCGCGCCTCAAACGGCAACGCATCAAAGAGAGGATCGTGGGTGGCGATGACGATGGTCTTGCCCGCTGTGTGGAGCTGGCCGAGGATCTCGATGAAGCGGAGGGAGTTGGCACGGTCGAGATTGGCGGTGGGCTCGTCGCAGAGGATCACGGCCGGATCGGCCGCGAGCGCGCGGGCGATGGAGGTGCGCTGCTTCTCGCCTCCAGAGAGGCGGGCGGCGGGGGTGGTGCGTTTGTGGGTGATATTGGCCTGCACCAATGCCGTCTCAACC
>WFMQ01000064.1 GCA_015488995.1 Nitratifractor sp.
ACGGTAGGGGATGCTGAGGAGGAAGAACACCTCGAACGGATGGTGCATGAGATCATGGAGACAGTCCTCAACGAACCGGCCGATACCCTCTGGCGGCAAGTGTTCAACGCCATCAAAAAAGGGCTAATCGAAATCCCCTTCTCCCCCCACATCATCAACGCCAATGAAGTGATCACCGTCCGCGACCCGCAGGGCAACATCCGCATCTACGATCGGGGCAAACTGCCCCTCTCGGATGCCTCATGTGCCTACGAACGCTCTCGGGTCGCTTTGCCAGAGGGGGAGCGGGTGGTGGACAAAATCATCCAGGATATAGGGATCATGCTATGAGTCGTTTGTTGTTTGATATCGGAAGCACGTATTTTAAAGTGTGCGAAGACGGGGTGATCGGGCACCATTTTCGTGATTTCTCCCGCCCCATCCATGAGGATCTGCGTGCCAAATGCGGGGTCCAGATCGACCGCTATGCTCCCGAGGAGATTCGCATTTGCAGTTCGGCCAATGGAGGGCTTAGCACCCTCATCATCGGGTTGAGCCGATCGTTTAGCCTCGCGTACGCCACCAACATCGCCTACAACTCCGGGATCAACATCATCGACACCGTCCTCTACCGCGACATTGAGCGGACACCGATCCCTGGTGGGACGATCGATGTGGTGATCCTCGTCGGGGCGATCGATGGAGCAGGGGGGCAGTTTGATGGCCGTCTGATGGCGTTCCTCTCCGCAATGCACTACCAGAATATCGTCTACGCGGGGAGTGCGGATGACCGGAGGTATCTGACCGAGGCAATCCCCGACCTCGTGGTACTGGACAATATCCTCGATGGTAAGCTGCGGATGGAAGAGCCGGAGCTCAAAACCTACCTCACCGACCTCTACCAGTCCGACATCATGGGCAAGGAAGATATCAAAGAGCTCTACGCCATCACCGCCAACCAAATCTACTCCACCCCCTACATTGTCAACCGCTCCCTCGCCCGCATCCACACCCGTCTCGACGTGGTCGATCCGTTTGTCCTCATCGACATCGGCGGAGCGACGACCGACATCCACTACAGCCGTGACCTCGTACGGGATCGGCTGGTGACCGAAGGGGGCTATGACCGGCTGGTGTTCAAAAAGCTCGGGGTCTACAAATCGCGCGAATCGCTGGTCTACACCGCCCGCCACAACGAATACGTCTACGAGCTCCTCGGCCACCTCGGTGTCACCGAATCGATCCTCGAGGAGGAGGGGGAAGCGGCGACCCGGGTGCTGATGCAGCTGGCGATCTTCCTCGTCCTCTACAAGGTTTCCCGCCACCATGCCGATTACGTCGAGCTTCATCTCGAACACCTCAACTCCGTGGTCTTTACCGGCGGGATCACCAAGGTGCTGGGAGAAGAGGAGATCGAAAAAGTCGTGCACTTTTTTTACAGCAAAATCCTCCGCTTTCATGCCACGCCCCGCATCGTCATCGATCGGGAGTATGCTGTCTGGACGTATGAGTATTCCCGATGAACGTAAACCGATTCTTTTGTACAACCCCCGACTCGACTTAAATACCAAAGGAGCTCCCATGACCGTCAACACCGTCCGTGCCCTGATCGAAAACGCCGCCCGCTTCGCCCCGGAAAAACTCGCCCTGATCCATGAGGGGCGTCGCATGACTTTCGCCGAGATCCTCGATCGGGTCAACCGCATCGCCAACTACCTCCGCACCCTCGATCTCCCCAGCGGCAGCCGGATCGGGATCTATTCCGAAAAGAGCCTCGACCAAGTCCTCGCCATCCTCGCCATCCTCTCGACCGATCACATCGTCGTCCCCATCACCCGTCTTCTCAAACCCGAGCAGGTGCGCTACATCATCGACGATGCCGGGATTGAGACCCTCATCACCGGGGATCGCAAGATCGATACCTTTCGTCAAATCGCCTTCGAGGGTCGCCTCATCAGTTACACCCCCTCTGAGGAAAGCGCTGTGTCGTTTGAGGAGATTTACAAGTGCCACCCCGCCGCCTACGGGTGCAGCATCAAGAGCCATGACAATGCTGCGATCACCTACTCGTTTAGCACCGTGGGCAACCCCAAAGGGATCGTCATCGATCACCGGGCCCTCGTGGACGGTGCCCGGATCGTCTCGGCGTATCTCAAACTCACCGATGCCGATACCCTCTCCGGGATCCTTTCGTTCAACCTCGACTATGGTCTCAACCAAATCTTCGCCACCCTCTACACTCGTGCCACACTCGCCCTCCATCGGTTTGTTCTCCCGGCGGACTTTTTCACCCATCTGATCCGTGACGCGGTGACGGTGCTGCCCCTGATGCCGATCCACATCACGGAGATGTTTGACGAGGAGGCACACCGCATCCCCACACCGGAGCAGTTTGCCCGTCTCCGTGCCGTTACCTCCTCAGGGGGCAACCTCACCCCCCAAATGATCGCCAACCTCCAGACCCACTTTCCTGCGGCTGAGATCTACTCGATGCACGGCCTCACCGAGGCGTTTCGCTCAGCGTACCTCGACCCGGCACAGATCCACATCCGCCCCGGCTCCATCGGCAAGGCCGTCCCCGATGTGGAACTGTATATCCTCAATGAAGCGGGTCACGCCTGCGCCCCCCGTGAAGTGGGTGAGCTGATCCATCGGGGTGCCTGCATCTACAAAGGATTCTGGAATGCCCCCAAAGCCACCGCCCAGCGGTTCAAATCGATCAAAATCCTCGATCAAGTGATCCACTCCGAAGGGCGCCTCACCGATGAGATCGTCGTGGCCAGCGGGGATTATGTCTACGCCGATGAGGAGGGGTACATCTACTTCGTCGATCGCAAGGATGATATGATCAAGACTCGGGGCTACCGCGTCAGCCCCTACGAGATCGAGAGTGTGGTGCGCGACCACCTGCCGCACATCACCGAGTGCGCCGTCTTCTCCCTTCCGGATGATGCGATCGAGGAGGAGATTGTCATGGTCTACAACGCCCCGGCCGAACTCTCCCCCAACGAAATCCTCTTCGAGCTCAAACAGCACCTCCCCCACTACATGCTCCCCGGCCAGATCCACTACCACACGTCGATGCCCCGTAAGTCTTTGCACTCCAGGGAGATCGACAAGGGGGCGTTGCGGGAAGAGTTGGTGAGTAGGGGGTAGGAGGCAGAAAGTAGATTTTTCTCTCATTACGAAGCTCCCGCTTCGTAACGCCCCATTGGCGGTATTGTTGATCAGAGAAAGTAAAATATCAGTTTCCAATTGATAATACTCCTGTCAGAAAATCATAAAAGTCCTAATATCGAAAAAGACACCCTTTCACAGTAGTTGGCGCTTCTGAATATATAAATTGCTCCTGATTTTAAGCGGGGGGGGTACAATGATGTCAGAGATTTCACGATCTCAATATTTTGACAGACAAAGGGGTGAAAATGAGAGTTGCAACGATTGCCATGGGATTGGGTCTTGGTGCGTTTTTGATGACGGGGTGCGGCGGGAATCCTACGAGCCCGACAAATCCGGGTGACACAACAGGTATTGCCAAAGCTACTGGAAAACTGGACGAGAATCAGACAATAGGATCTCTGCGTGGATTTATAAAAGTTAAATTGCTGCCTGATAGGATCAGTGCCGAAGATGCCGGAATCAGCAGTCAGGGATATGATCCGAAATACGTGGCTGGAGGTTATGGGTGTACATACGGCGGAACCTATACTGTGACGAAGACCTCCGGAGAAGATCCGACATCACAGAGTGTGGATGCGAGCAAATATATCTTTGAGACAAAATACGAAAATTGCAGCTTCGATCAGGGTGTCGAAATCAACGGTACTGAAAAGAAGATTTGGGATTGGAAGAGTGTCAATGGAACCTATACCAACAATCAGACGATGAGCGCAACGAATTTCGTCTATACGGTCGACGATAAGCACACGTTTACACTCACAGACGTAAAAGAGGAAGCCAAGACGATCAACGTGTGGGACAATGGCGTAGTGGTTCAACACAATTACAAGGGCAAATATTCTTATAGTGGTACGCACATCAATGGCACGAACACTACACAATATAAAAATATAGTGGTTGAGACAGAGTCAGGATGGAACGATCAGGAACATACAGATTTTTATTCTTTGAAACTCGCTGGATCACTTGAAAGTCATATCTTGGGCGGTACGATTATCTTCAGCACACCTACGAGGTTCGAAAGAAATCAGATGGACAAGGTGTCCAATCCACTCGGAGGAAAAGAAGAGGTGTATCATGCAGGCACGATGAAGATGGAAGGGAAAGACCATACCTATACACTCTCCGTAAGCGCCGATCACAAAGTCGAAGCCAAGTATGATGATACGCTCAAGGGAAGCTATGCAAATATGGTCGATTTTTACTTGAATAATGGTCGCAATATTGTCGGTGCATGGGCACAGATATGTTACCAGCCCAAAGGAAAAACTTACCACATGGATAGAAACATAACTTTTGAATCGGATGGAAGCTTCAAAATAGTAAATACATACTACAACGATCAAAATTGTACAGACGTGAATGCTACAAAAAATTTCAATGGAACCTTCATAAAAGGCGCTTATGATAAAAAGGAAAAAGCTCGGGATCTTGATACGGTATCTAGCAATGGTAATGCTAAACTCATGTATATGATCAAAGATAATGATACTTTGATACTTTCAGATTTCAGCACGACTGACGCAGACGGTCGTGCCAATCATTTTGATCCTAATTATGCGCTCCAGCGACAATAAGGCAATCTTCTCTCGTTACGAAGCTCCCGCTTCGTAACGCACTATTGGAGCCATCATTTCAGATAAAAAGATCTTTCATGTCGTCAAAGAAAAAATCAATTACCAGAAAGTGTGGCTGGGGATAGCGATTGTTACGGAGGAATTATAAAATGGAATTATTATTAGGATTGACCGTACTGGGTGTGATTATCTTCTTGAGTTATGAAGCGTATATCGCTACGCTTTAACTTCAGGTACCATTCCTCTGCATGATAACCCTCTGCTTCGTCGAGTAAAATTATCTTGTACGCTGCATGGGAACAAAGACGAGTGAAGGCTGAATATCAGGAAAATTCTGAATCATACTCTCATAGTCGGGGTTGTTTCGCAGCGCTTTGACTTCGGGGTGGCTGAAGTCGAGGATGCCACTCTCAGCGAGGTAAGCGTTTGTCATCAGCATCATTCACCTGCAATGGACAGAACTTTTTCGACCAGGCTCGGAGAAACATAGAGATTTGAGTCGGCCAATTTTCTCAAATACGGACGAAGGGAAGAGATCAAGCCCTCTTCTTTTGCGAGAATCATTATTCCGAGTGAACCAATGGTACTGATTCCGTTGAGGTGGGCGAATTTTTTGGCGCGTTTATCGTCGATCAAGAGAAAGTCAGCTTTCATGTGTTGATAGAGTGTGATTGCTTCGAGCTCACCATTTCCCAAGCCCATCTTTCGAATGTCGAGAGTAACAGATATTACTTTGTTGCTCAAAAATTTCTTGAGCCTGAGGCTCTGTGGTTTGTGCGAGATGGTTACTTCATCGTAAACCGCCTGCGGAACAAAAACCTCATCAAAAAGCTTTTCGAGGATATCGAGTGTGTCCATGGTAGACAAAGCCACTAAGGCAGAACTGTCTCCAATAATCATGCCCGCAATCTTCGTGCCGTTGAAATTTCCTCTTCGATGTCATAATCATCAATGACTGGAATGTGGTTCTGGCTCAACAAATCCATAAATGCATACAGATCCATCGTGGCGATGCTGCTTGCTTGACTTAGGGAGACTTGATGGGATTTATAGAGTTCTGTAGCCAGTTTTTGTTTGAGGAGTTGCGTCAGGCTCTGTTCGGTTTCGTTGATGCCAAAAAAGATATTATCGGGGACATCGATTGTCAAATGCATGCTGTGCTCCTTTGAAGGTATTATAACATACAAATATCATGAAGGTCATCC
>WFMQ01000065.1 GCA_015488995.1 Nitratifractor sp.
CGACACGGCTATGACTCCCATCTCGAACAGCAGCTCAAAACTCTCCGCGCCCACCAACCCCATGACCCCAGTGCCGGATCAGCGTTTAAAAACCCCCCAGGAGACTCCGCCGGCCGTCTGATCGATGCCGCAGGGCTGCGCGGCAAGCACATCGGTGGGATGGCCTGGAGCCCCAAACACGCCAATTTCCTCGTCAATCTCGGCGGCGGCACTTACGAAGACGCGATCACTTTGATCGCGCTGGCCAAGCATGAGGTGGCAAATCAATTTGGTGTTATACTGGAAACGGAGATAAGAGTTTTTTGAATAAAAACTTAAAATTTTCACAAATAATAGGAGTCTTGCTTTTCATCTCGCATCATGCTACAATTAATGTATGGGTTTACCCAAATACATATTAAACAAGGAGCAAACCATGAAACAAACGTTTCTAAAAAGTGCGATAGCCATCGCCTTATCTGCTGGGATAGCAGGATGTGGTGGTGGAGGAGCAGCCACTGGAGTCACGGGGCACGTCATCCTCGACTACGTCTCGGGTGCGACCGTCACTCTCGAGGACAAAAGCGGATCAACCGTCGCGACAGCCTCAACCAGCACCGACGGGAAATACACCTTTGACACTACCGTCTCGGCGGGTACCTACAAGCTCCACTCTACAGGAGGAACCTATGTCAGCGAAGCCAACACAAGCAAAGGGTCTATCCCTGCAGCCGATCTGTGCGCATACGTTTCGATCACAGGTGGGGGAGCTCCGACATTCAATCTCTCCTCTTTGACAACATTTGCCTGCCACTATGCCGAAGGAAGCTCTGGTGACAAAGCCGAAAAAGCCAAAGAGGGGTACAAGAAGCTCAAAGAACTTTTTGGATTTGATGAGAGTGTCGATCTCGCATCCCTCCTCCCCTCGTATGATCCGACATTGTTCAAAGCAGGGGATCCCAAAGCCACGTTTGCCTTGGTACTTGGTATGTTTGAGACACTCGCAGAAAGATGGGGGATCACTCCATCAAAACTCTATGCCGCTTTGGCCAAGGATTTCTCGGATGGTACGTTTGATGGCAAAGAAGGCAACACAACCATCTCCGGTATCAAAACAACCATCCTCTCCGACTTGGTATCATCACTGGATGTCTATCTGCATGCCACCGGCACCAAACTCTCTGACGAAAACGCAACGGAAGCCGCCAAAGACTCCAATGCGACTGAAGAGATCCGAGGCGGCGTCAGCGGGGGGGCTTCTGCCGGCAGCGGCCTGAATGTCGGAAGCTCCGGAGCCGTCACGACCCTGAGTGCCGATGGCAAACAGTACGTCCTCGTCGCCGCACGCAGCAAATTACTCGTCGGATTTGACATCACCGATCCCCAGCATCCTACGGATATCAACTACACCACGCTCAACACCCACATCACCGATGAGGGGCTCAGCTAGCTCGGAGGTGTCATCGCCATCCCGGGCAAAGCAGATCCCATGGTCGCTCTCTACAGCTACAGTAGCCAAAAAGTCCTCTTCGCCAATCTCAAGACACAGGCCATCGTCAGTACCGTCGATGTCAACGTCAGTTCGATGACATCGTTTAGTGGAGGATCTGCCTACATCAGTAGTGGGATACCGGATGTCAAGCACAACGGCATCTGGCTCGCCACGACCGCTGGCTACTGGTTTGTCAATACCGATACGTATACCGCCGATGCGACCCCAGTCTCTCAAGCTCTTGGACAATACATCGCCGAAAACATCGGTGCCGATATGTCTCGCAACATCCTCTTCTCCCCCAATTATGGCTCTGGCTATGGCGGGGGACTTCAGATCGTAAAAACCGATACCCAAAAAGCGTACGCCCTCTCTCCGACGACGTGGGCCAACCAAATTGGCTATATATCTGGCATGGCTAAAGCGGATGCTGGATCGGTGGACAGCACCTACGGTGTCGGTGTCATAACGCCTGAGGATTCTGAGACATTGGCATTTGTCGATCTCTCCAATATGGACAGCAATTACACTTTCAATGATACCAACGAGAGCAACATGACTTTCACCCCCAAAGACTCCGAGACTGCCTCTACGCTGATCAGCAGCTTCAATATCGCAGGAGCAGGGGGAGGATCCCCTGTTATCTCCGCTTCGGCTATCGACAGCGAAACCCACTTGATGCTTCTCTTTGCTGGATACAGTGAGACCATCGCTGTCGCAAAACTGCAGGCACGAGATGCCAATGGCACATGGATACCCATCGCCAAACGTGCCTATTATAATGCTGGCTATGGTGGCGAGTATACCGAAGCACACGACCCCCATGCAGGCGGTGTCGTCCACAGCCTTACCGATGACAAATCGTACGGCTACCTCCTCAGTGGAGACCCCTACCCAGATGCCGTGATTCAGGTCGATATGCAACGATTCCTCGATGCCAACGTCACCGATCCGACCGGTGCAGCGACGGATGCTTGGAAGCTCGCGCAGTCCCCCTTCGATGACAACACGACTGCAAGACGATTACTGATCCCTTGATGCTCACACGCATCCATGTCGTCCCCTCTGGGGGAGGGCATCGGGATGGTGAGGTTCATCAACGCTATCGAGATCTGTGCGTACAGTATCCCCTATCAGTACTGTACACACAGACCTTAATTATCTATATTGAGAGGACACTATGAAGACCACCACCAAAGCAATCACAAAGTATCTTTATGCCGCCAGCATCCTCCTCCCCATCTTGGTCGGATGTGGCAATGGAGAGACCAACACTTACCTCGATCCGGTCACGGTCGATCTGCGTGAAGATCACCTCGCCAATAAAACCGCCTATATCCCACCCATGTGCTACACAAAAACGGTCAGTGAAACTGGCATGAGTCACAACCCGTGCTATGCCTGCCATACCCAAAGTACCGCGCCCAACTATCGCAACGATCAAGCCTTCCAGATGCTCTACACTTTCCCGGAAGCGGGCAATGACAACCCGTGGAAAAACCTCTTCACCGACAAGCAAGAGTTCATCAGCACCATCAGCGATGCAGACATCGATGCTTATGTCGCGCACTCCAACTATTTCGACGACAATGGCTCCATCATCCTCGCCAACACACTCAACCACCTCCCCAAAGCGTGGGATGTGCTCGATCGGGGTACGTGGCTGGGGTACATTCCCGATTGTTATTTCAATTTTGACGCTATGGGCTTCGATCGGAACCCGGATGGCAATATCACCGGATGGAGGGCGTTTCTCTACACCCCATTCCTCGGAACCTTTTGGCCCACCAACGGCTCGACAGATGATGTCATGATCCGCTTGCCCGATCTGTTTCGGATGGATGCGTCTGGGCAGACGGATTTGGAGTTTTACCGGGCCAATCTGGGGATCATCCAAGCGATGATCCAAGAGCAAAATGTCACCATCAACGATATCAACGAATCCAAGATCAATCTGGATCTCGACGCAGATGGTGTACTCGGCACCGCCCATACCATCGTCTACGATCCCGGATACCTCCACTGCGTGGGCAAGGCATACCAATCACAGAAACAAGCACGTATCCACTTGGTTCCTGGCTTGTTCCCCGAAGGGACAGAATTTCTCCACACGGTTCGCTATCTCGATGCTTCGGGCGAAGGAGCCGTCCACATGAGCCAACGGATGAAAGAGGTACGCTACGCACGCAAGACCTATTGGTACCCGCCCCAGTCGCTCAAGAGCATGGCTGAGAATGACAAAGCAGAAGATGCAGCCTACCCCAATCAAACCATGACCTTTTCGGGCAATGTCGAAATCGGACTTGACAACCACCAGGGGTGGTACTATCAAGGGTTTATCGAGGATAAAAACGGCGACTTGCGTCCACAGTCTCTCGAAGAGACCTACTATTGTATGGGATGCCATACAAAACTCGGTGCGACCACCGACAATGTCTTTGCCTTCCCCCGTAAGGTAGCCGGCACCCCATCCAATCAATTTGGCTGGATACACGCGACCCAATTTCACGGCACCCTCTCCGAACCCAAGCGCAAGGATGGCGCATACGAATACACCTATTATCTCAACGCCAACCATGCCGGGGATGAATTCCGAGGCAATACCGAAGTCATCGCCCGTTTTTTTGATGACGAGAAGCAGCTGAAGCCCTCCATGGCGGAGAAACTGCACAAAGATATCTCCACGCTGATCCTCCCCTCCAAAGACCGCGCACGGCTGATGGACAAAGCCTACTACAAGATCGTCCGTGAGCAGAGCTTCCTCTACGGTCGCGATGCGACGGTCACCCCGGTCAACAATGTCCACAAGCGTGTCGAGCAAGATCAACCCACAGGAGTGGAGAGTACCCTCAAGGCGCAGTAGCGGGGGCTTATCCCCAGTCCTGATCCCGCTCCCCGTGTCGATGCTTCTCTTTTTTGTAGGTGCTTTTGTTCTTGAGCTTTTGGAGTCGGTTGAGGTTGCTCATCTCGGCATCCCGTATCTCTTGGTAGCGAGCATCATCAAACGCTTCAGATTGGGTGTCGGTGTGCAAGCGTTCGATATAGGATTGGGTCTGGCGTAGATACTCCGAATCCATTCGGGGCTGCTCAAGCTTGCCGAGGTGCTCCACCATGGTATGGAGTTTGGAGCGTACCATCTCCGCCGTGGTTGTCTCGTGACGAAACAGGCGAAAGAGATTTTTGGTGATCTTGTCAAGAAAAGTAATGTACTTCTGTCGCTGATACTTCTCGATCTGCTTGGGGGTGTAGCGCGGCATCGCTATCGCCGCAGCGTGATCGGAGTCCCGACCCGCACCATTGACCAGAGTGTGCGCATATCATGGTTGGTCAGAGCGACACACCCATCGGTCCAATCTTTGGAGAGGGTGTAGGCATCCCCCTTCCCGTTCGCATTCCAGTGGGGTTGACCATGGACGGTAATGGCACTGCCCGGATCGACCACGGCTGCCCGTGCCCGGGCTATGTCGTTGGCATTGGGATAGGAGAGGGTCATCGCCATGTATTTGATCGCATGACACCGTTTGTCCAGGATCGTATAGGTACCTATCGGAGTGCGCTTGTCCCCCCGTTTGACTTTGGGACCTTGGTAGTCGTTGGCTCCGAGTGAGACGGGAAACGTCTTGAACACCGATCCGCCTCGATACAGATACATCTTGCGATCCGATTTGTCCACGATGATACGATCAGCGATCACCGATCCCATGGGTTGAGCACACGTACCTTTGTAAGTGCCACCCCGTGTCCCCGACGGAGCCGAAGGACCACACCCAGACAACAACCATACCAATCCAGCCGCTTCCACATACATCATCATATTTCGCATACACGTCCTTGTCAAGTACATAAGAGATTGTACCATAGAATGATAGAGGAGAGCCCAAATCCGTCAATAGAAAATCTGCAGTAGCCACAATGCTTGTGTTCATGGGCTTTGCGTAAAATTTGAGTCGCACCCGTAGGTTCGGCGATGATTTTACGTGAAGCCCATGGATACGATGATTGCGGCTAATGCTTTTTTCTATTGACGGATTTGGGGAGAGGATTGAGCGAGGGGAGAAGAAGCCTGCCGCGAGAGCTGGCGTGGTCTACCGGGTATCACTACCCGGGTGGCTGTTATGCCAAAGCCGCCTTGGCCGCAGCGATCGCTTCATCATAATTCGGCTCTTCGGTCACTTCGGGAACCACTTGCTTGTATGCAACTTTACCGTCTTTACCCACGACAAAGATCACACGAGCACAAAGTCCAGCCAAAGGACCATCTGCGAGGAGCACGCCGTAAGCGTTGGCAAACGCTTTGTTGCGGAAGTCAGAGCAGACTTTGATGTTGTCTACGCCTGCTGCTCCACACCAGCGAGCTGCCGCGAATGGAAGGTCTTGGGAGACGGTAATCACTTCGACACCGTCAAGCTTGGCGGCTTCTACGTTGAAACGACGTGTCTCGGCATCACAGGTAGGGGTATCGAGGGAAGGGACAGCTGAGATGAGTTGTACTTTCCCTTCGCCGCCTACGGTCTCATCCTGGAGCATGGGGTTGCTGTTGACGACGGTCACGATGGGAGCGGTGTCTCCGACATTGATTTCAGTTCCAGCGAGATTGCACACGGTGTCGTTTTTGAATGTTACAGTTGACATTTTAATTCCTTATGTTTGTTTATAGGAAGCAGTATATCTTAAATCAGATAAATTTACTCTTAATTAAAACAGCCTCTGCAAAGTTCCTTTCGGTTCTGTCCCCTTTTTAGAGGTGCCCTAATGAATAAAGGAGGTATGGGGAGAGCAAGGGGAGTGCTGCCGAGATTGAAAAATCTCGATCAGCAGATGTATGAAGCGTGGGGGAAAAGATTAATGCTTTTTGGCAGCGTCTTTCTTGGGGGTGACGTACATATTGATGTAGCGTCCCTCTTGGTGAGCATCTTTTTCGAGATTGCCGTGCTCTGCGATCATGGGCCAGACCCGCTTGAGCACATCGACACCCCATTCGGGATTGGCCATTTCGCGCCCTCGGAGGAAGACGCGCAGTTTGACATGTTTCCCTTGGTCAAGAAATTCAATGGCATGCTTGACCTTGTAGGCGATATCATTCTCAGCGATCTTGACAGAGAATTTCACCTCTTTGACTTCGATCTTCTTCTGATTTTTGCGTGCCTCTTTTTTCTTCTTCTCGAGTTGGTATTTGTGTTTACCATAGTCCATGATCTTCGCGACGGGCGGTTTGGCATCGGGGGACATCAGTACGAGATCCAATCCCCGCCCCTCGGCTATACTCAGCGCTTCATCCCGACTGATGATCCCGAATTGTTCACCGTCATCGGCAATCACGCGCAATTCACGATCACGAATACGGTCGTTCAGGACAGTTTCGTCCGGCTTTTTCCTACCTCGGTTGTTGTTATGGTGTCGACTCAAATGGTTCCTTCGTTTAATTGTTGACTTAATTGTAGCATAAAATCATCTTGATTCAGATTATACTGCTCCTTGCGACGGCGATCTCGGATGGCGACGGTACGATTGGCTACTTCTTCGTCGCCGACAATGACCACGTAGGGGACTTTCTGTTTCTCGGCAGTACGGATCCGCTTGTTCATGCTCTCGTTTTTGTCGTACACTTCGGCATCGATCCCTTGGAGGCGCATGGTCTTTTTCATCCCATAAGCATACGCAATATGCGCATCGGAGATGGGGACGAAAATCACCTGAGTGGGTGCCAAAAATACGGGAAACTCTCCAGCATAGTGCTCGGTCAAAATGGCGATAAAACGCTCGAAGCTTCCGAGGATCGCCCGATGGATCATCACCGGCTGCTTGCGGGTGTTGTCCTCAGCGACGTATTCGACATTGAACCGCTCGGGAAGGTTGAAATCCACCTGCACCGTCCCACACTGCCATTTGCGTCCGAGGGCATCGGTAATTTTGACATCGATCTTGGGGCCGTAGAAGGCTCCACCCCCCTCGTCGATGGTGAAGGGGAGTGCGTTTTTGGTCAAGGCTTGCTTGAGCCCCTCGGTCGCCATCTCCCATACCGTATCATCCCCAATCGCCTTGGTGGGCTTAGTAGCGATCTCCATGGTGTACTCGAAACCAAATTTTTGCATCACACTGTCGACAAATTCGACCACTTCAAGTACCACTTCCTCGATCTGTTCAGGGGTACAGAAGATATGCGCGTCATCCTGGGTAAACTCCCGCACCCGCAGCAGGCCGTGGAGGACACCCGATTTCTCATGGCGGTGTACCACGCCGTATTCATAGTATTTCAACGGCAAGTCACGGTAGCTTTTGCCCGAGTTTTTAAACACTTGGATGTGCCCCAAGCAGTTCATTGGCTTGATCCCGTACTCCTGTCCGTCGATCTCGGTGAGGTACATGTTTTCGCCGTAGTTGTCATAGTGGCCGCTGATTTTCCACATGTCGGCTTTGAGGATCTCGGGGCCGCGTACCGGCTCATAGCCCCGATTGCGGTGGGCGGTATGGAGGATCGCTTCGAGACGGTTACGCAGGCGGGCACCGGCGGGGAGCCACAGCGGTAGCCCCGCTCCCACCTCATCGCTGAAGGTAAACAATCCCAGCTCCGTCCCGAGCTTGCGGTGGTCGCGCTTCTTCGCCTCTTCAAGCATGGTCATGTGGGCTTTGAGCGACTCTTTATCGGCAAAGGCGATGCCGTAGATTCGGGTGAGCATCTCTTCATCAGAATCCCCCCCGACATACGCTCCGGCGACCCGGGTGAGTTTAAAGTTGTGAAGCAAGTTGGTCTTGGGGACGTGAGGCCCTCGGCAAAGATCTTCAAAATCCCCTTGTTTGTAGATCGAGACCGTCTCATCCTCGATCCGCTCCATCACCCGCTGTTTGAGATCATCCTCAGCAAACTTCGCCTGGGCTTCCTCTTTGGTGATGGAGTATTTTTCGATAGGGAGCTTCTTTTTGATGAGCTCCTTCATCTTCTTCTCAATCGCTTTGAGATCCTCTTCCCCGATCTTGGTGTCGGTACGGAAATCATAGTAGAATCCCTCATCCACCACTGGACCGACAAAAAATTGTGTGTTGGGATAGAGTGCCTTGATCGCCTGTGCCATGAGGTGTGCCGTGGAGTGACGGATCAGCTCCAGTGCCTCAGGGGAATTGTCATAATGGATCGGCTCGCCAGCTGGATGATCTCCCGCACTCTGCGTATCGACGATCGCACCGTCCTGAATGTAACCTATAATGTTTTCGCTCACGATATAACCTTGAATTTTAAGTGGTGTGATTATAGCGAATGGTGAGTAAAAATTGGGGGAGAGCTCAGCGGATAAGACCCATTTGCATTTTTCAGCCCCTGCCATATTACACAAGAAGAAGCCGAGGAGCTTGGAGCCTTTAGAGAAGATGCACCCAGCGCACAAAATGCTATTGGTGCCGCATATCATCCATACGGAGATCCCTATGCAGAAAACTACCCTACATCCTGGGGTGGAATAAATTACTCTTTTCCAGCCTATCTTTCCTCTTCTCCCAATCAGGCATAAAGAGGCTAAGATAATTATAAAACTTAGTACTGTGATCCGCATGCACCAAGTGAGCCAACTCATGAAACACTACGTATTCTATACACTCAGTCGGCTTCTCAATCAGCTTTAGATTCAGATTGATGTAGCCTTTACTTGGGTTACAGCTTCCCCATCTGGTTTTCATCTCTCGTATGCGTACCGTTTCTATCTCTTGTTTGACAATGAGTTTGTACTTTTCTATGGCTTTTTGAAAGTGTATCTTTGCCTTTTGAGTCTGCCAGGCTTTTATGAGTCTTTGCTTCTTCTCATAATTTGCAGTATCTTTTACAAAAACCTGTAAATAACCTCTCTGAAGATTCACGCCTTCGTCTTTACTCTCTATCACCTTCAAGCGGTAATTTCGCCCTAAATATTTGAAGTTCTCTCCACTTACATGCTCTTTTTCTACTACGTTTCTATGGGCATCAAAAAAAGCGATCTTTTTATCTATCCACTCTGCTCTTTTTTTAAGTACGTACTCTATATCTCTTTCATTACTATCGGTAGGAACTGTAAGTATCACCTCTCCACTTGGTTTGACTTTGAGGTTGATGTGTTTGACATCTTTTCTAACTATGCGAACATTCATCAGTAGTTATTTACCCCTATCTGCTGTATGGTTGCCAGTAGTTCATCACTCTGACTGAACTTCACACCATACTTATCTTCCATCTCCCAGAAAAGATCATCTATCTGTCCTTCTATCTTGTTACGCATATCAGAGTTGTTTTTCCAGTCAGGTTTCTTGGATGCTTCTTGAAATATCTCTACTATCTTCATTACCGTTTGTGTGAGCAGATCTTCTTCTGCTGCTTCTGATGCTTTACCTCCATACCCTAGAGGTGCTTCTGCCACCAAAATACGCTCATCCACATTGTTCATCGCTTCGCCAAAACGCTCTTCCAAGTTATCATAAAATGCTCTTGCATGGATATTGTGCTTGATACTCTCTGGGTAGTTAGACTCTTCTTCCGCTTCATCTTTAAGGAGTAAATCCCGTATCTCTTTCGCGTGCTTAAGCTTCTCCTCTTCGGTCAGTCGTTTCTCTCTATACTCTTCTATGATCTCCTGTATGCGTTTAGAGAGCTTATCATAGTACGCAGGGTTACTCTCACGCTTTTCAGTGATGACGGCTGTTGTGGCAC
>WFMQ01000066.1 GCA_015488995.1 Nitratifractor sp.
CCGTGTGACGGGAGACGGTCACGCACGGTTCTGTGAGAGCCTCGAAGTGCGATTCTTTGGGGCTACTCGACACTTTAGTCCCGCAAGTAAAGTAGCAAGTAGGAATTTTTGGGGATTGGACTTTAGTCCAACAGTTAGTGGGGCTAAAACCTTTTGGTGGGACTAAAGTCATAAGTATCTACACATCTCCATCCAAGAAATTCATGGTACTATAGCATAAATTTATAGAGGAAAGAGAGGTCAATGGTGGAGAAGCGTTTAAAAAAAGATACGAGATATTAGTCAAAAGCCATATGAACCATAAACAAAACAGTACCAATGGTTTAAACCTCTTATTCAAAGAGGTCAAAGGGTATTCCCAGGCACAAGCTGCCTGGAGATTTTATAACAACGCACATGTCGATATTCCTTCTTTGAGTGATCCCATCCTCGCAAAAGGGCTCGAACAGATCCAACACGTCTGCAAAGAATACCTGCTGGTTGCCCACGATTGGTCGTTGATCAATTACCGAAACCATACGGCTAAAACCGATTGCATTGAGACCCGAAGAAGTCACAGTAAAAATGCCCTCTCAAAAGGGTACGATCTTCAAAGTGCTCTGGGGATCAGCGATGTCACAGGTGAGCCAATCACCCCGCTTGTTCATAACCTGAAAACAAACGATACGGTCTACTCAACCTACAACAATCATATGGCGATGGAGCCTACACACCTCGATGAGCTATCGCAACGGATCCGATACATCCATACCAAACTTGGCATCGATAAAAAAATCGTTCATATCGTCGATAGAGAAGCAGATAGTGTCAAGTTTTTCAGAAGTTTAGACGAAGAGGATTTCTGTATCGTCAGAGCCCTGGATAGAGCTTCTGTAGAGTACAAGGGGAAGAAGATTGCGCAAAAAGCGTTGGCGCAGACCCTGGAACTTGGCACCTATGCCCAGAGCATCACCTATCAGAAGAAGCGGGTCAAGATTTATGTCAACTCGGTGGATATTGTGATAACACGAGATGCGTATATCCGGCATACTGATGCAAACGGGAAGGCAACCAGTACCCGGGAAAAAGGGAAGCCTGTTCCCATGCGATTTGTTGTAGAACGGCTGGTGGATGACGAGAACAATGTCGTTGCAACCTGGTTGCTGCTCAGTAATTTGAAACACGATGTCAGTGATGCAACCATCGGTTTATGGTATTATTACCGGTGGAAGATCGAAAGCTATTTCAAGCTTCTCAAGAGCTCAGGGTTTAATCTTGAGAAGTGGCAACAAGAACATTCTCAAGCGATCTTCAAAAGACTGCTTATTGCCTCATATGCGTGTGTGCTTGTATGGCAGATTGAACACGCAAACCATCAAAACATCGAAGAGATCAAACAGTTCTTAGTCCGGTTAAGTGGACGATTGATGGCCAGAGGAAAGGTTTCTACTTCACCGGCATTGCTTGCAGGCATCTGGAACTTCTTCTCAGCAATGGATATTCTTGAACTCTACGACATCGAAAAACTCTTTGAGATGAAAAAAGAGCTTAATGCGTTTTTGGGGATGGAATTTTGAGTTGTGTAGATACTTATGACTAAAGTCCCTACTCCCCTACTCCCCTATTCTTTTATCTATTTTGCTCATCTCCATCACGGGCTGTACGTCTCGCAGTAAAAATTCCGGCGCCACAAAAGGTGCCACCCGTGCCAGCAGATCGAGCAAGGACATAAACGGTGTGCCGTAAAAAAATCTCAAATGGTGATCGTAGTGCCACAAGTGATCAGCATACGACTGGATGACATGCGGGGCATCACCGATACCATCTCGGTCACGATCAAACCCTTCATAATGGCTCCAGTAATTGCGGGAAATGATATTGTCTCGGGTGGGGTAGCCACGGATATCCTTGACCACGTCGTCGAGGTTGTTGGCGATCGTATTCTTCTCGATGCGGTTGTTGCGGATGGTGAGGTGGAAGTGGAAGGCTTCCGTATTGTAGCGGATGGTGTTGTGGATGATTTGCCGATGGATGCCACTCGATTGGGCATCGGAATCGATGTAAATGGCTTTGGCATTGAAGCGCAGGCTGTTGTCCCGGATGAGGGTATGCCCCTCTCCAGCGATGAGGATGGCGATCCCAGCTGGGCCATGGCTGCCGAGGATACGGTTGCGCTCGATGCGTGTGTCGGGTGAGCCCATGGTCATGATACCCGTCGCATTTCGTGTGAAGATATTGCCCTCGATGTGCGTGTGGTGGCTGTGTTCGATCAGTACGCCGTAGCGGCTTTGACGGACAGTGTTCCCCCTAAAAAGCGTATCCGAAGAGAACGTAATCTTGACATCGCGTGTGCCGGTCATGGTGTTGCCGGTGATGCGAATGCGATGTCCGTACCAAACCTTGAGTGCGTCTCCCCGGTAGGGGATTGCTTGGCCGTTGGAGGTGATGAAATTGTCGGTGATGTTGGTGTCGTGGACGCGATCGAGGTCGATGCCATAGAGGACATTTTCGAGGCGACAATGGCTCACGACACCGTGATGGATCTGTCGCATCCGAATCGCAGCATCGAGGCTGATCGCCTGCTGTCCGCTGTGCGTGATGGTGAGATTCTTCAGGGTCACATAGGGGCTGGTGATTGTGATGACCGTTCCGGTGCCGTCTCCTTCGATGTGGGTGGCACCGGGTACGCCGACGAGGGTGAGAGGTTTGTCGATGTGGAGATTGCCCCGAAGTGTACCACCCGAGAGGTGGATCACTGCCCCATCCGGTGCCTGATCGATGGCTTCTTGGAGGGGGTGCGATGAGAGCACAACCGTAACGATGAGAGCAAATAGGAATATTTTTTTAACATTCATGGGGGAGAATCATACACTCTTTGTGATGAAATATCTGCATCGTAGGAAGTGATCGGGTGAGGAGATGGAGTCATTCGCGCTCCCACGTAGGACGTGGGAATGCGCAAGAGGTGTTACTTGAGTTCGATTTCGCTTCCGTCGGTGAATTTGGCGGAAAGGTGCGATAATACCCTTGTTTCTGAGCATGCTCCTGTTGTTACTGAGCATGATCCTGTTCCTGAGTATGTTCCTGTGACGGTGCCCAACTTTTTGCCATCTTTTCCTTTGATGACAGCCAGATGATCAGGCTTTTCATCAATTTCACCCTCATCAACATGACCAAACATTGAGATTCTGTTGATATCAGTAGAGTTTGTATCAATGGCAATATGATAACCATGGTATTCGTCTTTCGTATATTCTTTAGCAGTCACGGTAGCATTGATATCCATATTTACATCAGAATCACTGTATGTAAAAGTACCCAGAGCGCCTAAAATTTTGTCAGTAGATATGTTATTTGCTTTGCCGCTGAGTACGATTGGTGTTGTCTCGCCAGGCAATTTCAGAGCGATGGTGCTCTTGATGATCGCCTTCAGTTTTCCGAGTAATTTTCCTTTGTCAAATTCGTTCATGGATTCAAATTTGTAAAGATCAAGATCGGCAATATCGCCCAAACTTGCCGAATCCGTTGCTTTCAAGTATGTGCCATTTTTGTCAGTGACACTACCGTCCACAAAGAGAGTTGTCGGGAGCCAACCACTGTTGGCGGGCAATCCCGAAAAGTATGTCCCAGAGGGGAGTTCCTTCCCCTTCAGTGCCTTGACTTGCTGATAGTCTCCCGTTTTCGCATTCAGGGCAAAATCAAGCCCCGCTGCTTTCGCCGTCCCTTTTGCTTGCTCCAGCTTGATGTAGTCTGGAGCAGGGTTGTCGTTTTTATCCTTATGATAGGCGATACGACCAGTGATTTTCCCGATATTCAGCTCATCTGCACCTGTCGATACTTTTCCGCTTAGTTCAGCTAAGACAAGCATGTGGTCATTATCCTCAGTTGATGCATCAAGAACTACTTTGAGGTTTTTAATTGTGATGACGGCCGTGCTACTATCATCACTGTTGACCGGAAGTGTTCCATCAAGAGCGAGAGTCACTTTTCCATCTTTAAAGAAATTAGACATATCATCTTTTATCTCAATGTCGCCTGTGACACTCAGCGTTATGTCTCCAGAAAATTTCGTATCTTTCGTATCAACCCCACTAATGGTATAGTGGGCCGTATCGCCCTTTTTGGATATGGTGACGGTTCGGTAAAGATTTTCAACCTCACCAGGAGCATTGGATCTTTGCCCTGCGTAAACTTCTTTTTCTGCTTCGCTGTCGCCATTTATCAACATCTCTGCATACATTTTTCCAGTATATTCGATCATGTTGCGCAGATGGTGGCTGGACAAGGCTTTTAAATCATTGTCACTATTGAAATCACTTGGAATCTTTTTGGCTTCGTTGATAGCAAAGTCAACCACTTTCCCTTTTGGATCTCCCTTGACACTGTAGGCTGCCAAAAGATGATTGACCAATGCTTTGGCATTCTCGAGATCGGATTTACCATTGTCTCCTGTGGCAGGGGGAGGGGTATAGGTACCACCCGTGGCGACCAGTACGCCGGTGATGCCCTTGTCTCTCATGGCGGCAACGAGCCGCTTTGTGGCATTGCTTCCATCGGCACTGCCGTCCTTGAGATCCTCGGCGACACCCTTGACGATCTCCATGAAGGTAACATTGTTGTCATGCGCCGCTTTGCCAAATGCTTTGGCGATTTTGGCGTAGTCCCCTTTGGTAGGGTCGCCAGCGAGAGGATCGATACCGAAATACGACTTGATCTGTGCATTGGCGGTTTTGATGGTCGATGCATTGATCTCCCCCAATGCCTTGGCACGCTCATACGCGATGTGGGTCAGAGGCGTGATGTTGACTGTGACCGCTGTGTCTTTTGCAGCGGTTGCGATTGACTTGAGTCCGTCAACCCCTGTACACTCTGTGGTTGTGTTGGTCTCTGGATCCAGCATCTGGGAGTCTCCATCGCACGTCACTGAGACGACCACGGCACCCTCATAAGAGACTTTCAGCTGATAGCTACCGTCGGTCTTGCTCGTCCGTCCCTCAGCTAGGGCACTGCCATCGGGTTTGGTAGCGGAGACTTTTCCATCGAGGATCAAGTCATCCACAGCCACACCGGAAAGTGTAGCAGCATGCGGATCATTTTGTGGATCGGTTCCCCCGCATCCCGTCATCAAAAACGTACTCAGTCCGACGCCCATTGCAACCGTTGCAATCTTCATGTTTCATTCCTTTTTTTGCATGTGGATGAGATGTGTTAAATCTCAACACCATATTTTACCCCCCCTTATTAAAGTTAGCTTATCATGTAACTATTGTAAATAGCCATATCTTGCTGCACCATAAAACATCAAAAGTTCCTATTTCTCGCCAAACTCACTGCGCCCCACGCACATACTTATGCTATAATACCCCATGCACAAAGACATCAGCATCAAAGAGACGATCAGAACCATACAACACTAAGAATATTGCAAAATATCTCGAGGAAGAGTGGGTAATATAGTTGGATATGGTTGTTTTATGTACGGTAGGACAAGAACAAAAGTGAATAGAATGTGGCACATCGCGGCACAAAGTACAGGGTACCTTGGATATGATGCCCATCAAAAAAGGAAAATAGATGCTTTTTGGTTCGATCCAGTATCTCAACCTCCTCCCCTTTCAACTCTTCCTCAAGCGTGCACTCCCTCACAACGGTGCCAAGATGGCGTTTCGGTACAAACGCGCCGTCCCCTCGCAGATCAATGCTTCCTTGCGACGTGGAGAGGTGAATGCCGCTTTTATCTCCAGCGTCCACGCCGCCCGTTTTGCCTGTACCGATCTGGGGATCATCGCTCGGGGGGCAGTGCACAGTGTCTTGCTCTTGCCTGAGGCCGAGGAGGAGGATCCCGCCTCTGAGACCTCCAACCGTTTGGCAAAAGTCCTCGGACTTCGCGGGCGTGTCTTGATCGGGGATGCCGCACTCAAGCACCACCTCGATGGCGGTGCGGGGATCGATCTATCCGCTCAGTGGCATGCACGCACCGGACTGCCCTTTGTCTTCGCCCGCTTGTGCTACAACCGCCACGGAGCCCTCATCCGCAAACTTGCCCGTGATTTTGCCCACGACCACACCCGTATCCCGCAATACATCCTCAAAAGAGAAGCCGCCAAGCGGGGCATTACCCCTCAGCAGCTTGTTTGGTATCTTGAGAAGATCCATTATGAGATGGACTGGGAAGTGAAGCGGGGATTGCGGGAGTTTGTGCGGGTCTCACGCCGCCCAAATTGCCACCATTTTTCATCTAAGGATCCCTCATGACCCCCACCTATTATTGTGTCGATGTCGAAGCGACGGGTGTCGATCTCAAAAACGATCGCCTGATCCAACTGGCCTTCCTCAAAGTGCAGGGGGAGACCGTCGAAGCGTTCAACGATCTGTGCTATACGGATATTGAGATGAACGACACCGTCATCGCCGTCCACCACATTACCAACGCCATGCTGGAGGAGAAATACTGGCCGTACGAGACCGACAGCTTCTTGGAGCTTGAGCGGGGGAATCTCCCCGGAAACTACTTCATCGCCCATGGTACGACGCTTGACATCGCCATGCTGGAGCATGAAGAGCTTGACCTCGCGATGCAGGTGATCGATACCGATAAGTGTGCCCGCCAGCTGCTCCAAGAAGCCGACAGCTACAAGCTTGAAGACCTCATCGTCCGCTACGACCTTCGAGAGAAGGCTGAGCGCCTCGCTCAGCGTATCGGATTGGAGAACCTCGATGCCCACGATGCTCTGAGCGATGCCCTGTGGCACTATGTACTCTTTGGGCTTTTGCGTGAACGGGTAGAGGGGGATGTCGCACGACTGGTGACCCTCACGGCCGAACCGATGATGCTCGAGAAGATCACCTTTGGCCGAGACAAAGGGAAAAGCTTCGCCGAAGTGTTCGAGAAGAACCCCGGTGCTTTGGTCTGGATGTACGCCCACATGGCACGCGAGTGGCCCGATTTGGAATACACGACTGCCCACTGGCTCAAACAAAATGCATATTTCTGGGAGCAAGCGCAGAACGCACGTCGGGAAGCAGAGATGTTGTTGTTTTGACGAGCAGTATATCCCCAAATCCGTCAATAGCCAAACTCATCCCCCCGAGATACGAGGAAAGAGACGATACCGAGGTTAAAGTTTCTAAAAAAGGAGACTGTGTACTGTAAGGTACAAGATGAATCTCTTGTTGCTGGAGAGAATGGGGAGGTTTTTAGTGAAAACAGTGTTTTCAGGCAAGAGTCTGGTGTGCTATTGTTTGTATGTTGTGGGACAGTAGATGGCTTTAGAAGTCTATCATTCCAGTGAAGCTTCGTATATGCGCTCCCGTATGCCATAAAATATCTCTACGAATTCTTCTTGCACTTTCAGTACGGTTTTTCTGCTGTGTTTGATGACTTTCCCTGCTAAGTGATACAGCTTATAGCGTATGGTGGCAACGGTATGTTTTTGCCAACTTTTTTGCAGGGTTTGTTTGAACAGAATGAAGAGGTTATACGCCAATACCCCTATCTGGAAATAAAAGGCATTGGCGATAAAATCCGACGAGGGCAGATAACTGAGGTTGAAACCATTTTTAAACTCTTTGATTCGGTTCTCGCTGGTATCTCCGCGTTGACGATAGAACCGAACAACTTCTTCGGCTGAGAGACGCTCATCCGCATTGGTGGCAATGACGTGATAGTGTTCCCTCTCCAGATCAAGTTTCTCTTCTTCTGTGAGCATATCCCACATATGCGGAAGCAGAGGTGTCACACTCTTTTTAACCACAATCATCCTGAAGGCGTGGTCTGTATCGTGCATGGTATGGATAAACTCAGCTATCTCTTCTTTGACATGGTGGGCACTGCCTTCTTTGGTCTGGAAAGGCTTCCACGCGGTGATCTCCTGGATATTGGCATGGACAGACGTATCAAGGCGTGCGCTTACGGTGTAGGTGATGTGGTGGGTATTGCAGTGGTTGAAGAGTGCGGCTTGATACGAAGCACTGTCGGCTCTGAAGAATGAAAGTGTCTTCTCTCTGGGTCATTGCTCCTGACATCGTTTTACAAAGGTGAGGTTGCTATCGGCTGGGGCAATATTTCCGGAGCGAAATTCACTCTGAATCACAAAGCCACCGTTGATGTGTCCGATCATCGGCGTATAACCGCTTTGCATTTTATACGTTGTAGCCGCTGTACTTTTTTGTGAGAAGATGACGGAAGCATCGATATCAAGTACCAAAGGATCAGAGACCATTTTTAAATGCTTTTTTAACAGGGTACGATTGATCGATTCGATACCGTAACCCCCTTGCAATCCGTGACGAGTGATCCATTTGCCGATACTCTCTGCTATGGGCATACGCTTCATCTTCAACGTCTCTTTGAGCCCTCGGTCATTATGAACCCTGCGCACATCCTCCAGCACCCTTCCTCCGCTGTGCAGCATCAGCAACAACGGCTGTAGATGTTAAAGGGCTGATACCCTCGGTTACTTTGAGGGAGAGGAAGGTATGTATTGCACAGCGTATCGACTCGGATCGCTTTGAGGTATTCACCGAACAATATCGTTCCAGCATTGGAAGCAAACGACTCTTGTGTCCCTTCTACAGAAAAATTTCAACCCCAATTTAGTGTAATTTCCCCTGCACAGTGTACCGCTTCCAGTAAATATCCAGTGCTTCGTCAAGTGTCGCATCGTCGATTGTTAGCGGCTTGGCCAATCCATACTTGTCGAGAAATGCCTCCCCCATCACCGAACTATCCCTGCGGGGATGACGGAGAAAATACTTGAGCCCCGCTTTCATATTTTCCCTACCGCTGTAGACCAGCAAGGCGTTCATGAAGGTTTGACGCAACGAGATTTTTTGCTCGATGTGGCAGGTGACGCAGACACGGTCGAAGGTGTCTTGAGCTGAAAGTGTTGCGGTTATGAGGAGGATAGCCATCAGCCCGCGTAGGGTGTGCTGTTGCACACCGTTTTGGTTTCGGGTATTCTGGTGGTGTGCTGTTGCACACCCTACGCGTTTTGTATATCGCATTTGTTCTCCTCGTGTTCATCTATGCTAACGCAAAATTTCTCATTTCTCATTTCCATTGTGTCCGAACAACAAAACAAACACCGTCCCCTCCCCTTCGTTCGAGATAGCCTTAATCTCCATCCCGTAGTGATCCACGATCCGCCGGACGATGCTCAGTCCGATCCCGAAGCCCCCTTCGCTCTCATTGAAGCGGGTGTAGCGCTCGAAAATATGGGGGAGTACTTCCGGAGTGATTCCGATGCCGGTGTCCGCGACCTCCAGTCGCCGCTGAGTGAGACGTACGCGGATCGTGCCACCCCGGTGGTTGTATTTGATGGCGTTGGAGAGGAGGTTGTCCACCACCCGCTCGATGAGGCGACGATCAGCTCTCAGGGTCGCCGGGGCGATGTCGGTCTCGAGGGTCAGCTTCTTGGACTGCATCAGGATCTCGAAAAACTCCAGACGGCTGCGGACGAGAACGTCCATATCGAGCCCCGTATCTTCGGTCTCTTTCTCCTGTTCGAGGGTGGCAAATTTGAGATCTTCGTAGAGGGTGGAGACGGTGCGGGCGGCGACGTTGATCCGTCCAAGTCTCCGGGCATTGGTGTCACTGATCCCCTCGGGGTCGATCGACTCGATGTTGGCAAGGATCGCACTCAGCGGGGTGTTGAGCTCATGCGTGGTGTCCTTGATAAACTGATCAAGCAGGAGGATCGAGTGGCGCATCGGGCGGACAAAGAGGCGTGCGAGGTAGAGCCCGATGAGCATCAGCAGTACCAGCGCCCCGAGACCATACCCCTCGATGGTACGCAGCGTGGCGACAAACCATTCGGTATCTTCGGGCACTTCGATGATGAGGTATTTGGCTCCGAGGTAGTAGTTGTCGAGGATTTTGACAAACTGGATCCGATCGCCGACCCGGTAAATCTCCTCTTCGAGATTGATGCGAGTCTCATGGAGGGTCGAGAAGATCGGCACATACTCCAGATCGTAAATCGCACTCTCGAAGCGATCATCCCGTGGATACGTGGCACGCTCCGGGAAATGGTCATGCAGATAGTGGAGCCGCTTGATCTGATCGGTAGCGTACTCCATGAGCTTGATCCGATACGCCGAGAAGGCAAGCTTCTCCTGTGACTGGTAGTAAAAATACCCCACCAGCCCGATCAGGAGCATCACCAGCAAGGCATACACCCCGAGGAAGCGGAAAAGGCTCTTGCGCTCAGAGCGCAGAAACGTATTTGTAGCCCTGCTTTTTGATGCTGACAATGCGATCCTTTCCAATCCGTTTGCGGAGGTTTTTGATGTAGGTGCGCAGGGAGGTATCGCTGGGCTCTTCTTCGTAGTCCCAGAGCACCTTGAAGATCCGCTCATGGGCGATCACTTCATCGGGATGTTTCATGAAGAGTGTGAGCAGTTTCCCCTCCTTGATCCCGAGCTGGATCGTCGTGTCACCCTCAAGAAGCGCCCCCTCTTTGATGGCGTATCGAAGGGTATCCGAGATGACAATCTCCTCTTTGTGCTCATGGTAAAAGCTCCGCTTGATAAGGGTTTCGACCCGGATGAGGAGTTCCTTGAGGGCAAAGGGCTTGCGGATGTAATCGTCTCCACCACTGGCAAACCCCTCTTCGAGGTCTTCGACGCTGCTCAGTGAGGTGATGTAGATCGCCGGAGCCACCACTCCTTCCTCTCTCGCTGCTTTGAGGAGATCAAATCCATTCATCCCCGGTACGTTGACATCGAGCAGCAGCAGATCGTACCGCTTCTCATAGAGCAAATCCTGCGCCTCATCCCCATCATACGCCGCATCGACCGTGTAGCCGTGCTCTTCGAGATAGTCCACAAGCGTCTCATTGAGATTGGCATCGTCTTCGAGGAGGAAAAGGTGGGGGATCGACATGGGTGGCTCCCTGTGTATGTTGGGTTTGGGAAAGGGTATTATACCCACAAAGTGAGAAAGAAAACACACCTATGTCACACACCCCCACACTTTTTCGTCCCTTTGTGGAGCCCTTTCTGGTATATCAAATAACTTTTTGCTATAATATTATCTAAGCTTTTAATATGTTATATTATTAAACTATATTTTATGAGGTTCCGAGATGCCTTTTTGCCCCTTATCCATCGCCACAAAATTCTGCGCTGACCTGGTCATGCCCTATCGTGTCCGTCCCCTTCGATCCCTGATGGTGCATGATAATGGCTAATCCAGACAAGTACGAAGTCACCGACTATGCCGGGAAGTTGGCCAAAGAATTCCTCCAAAATCCCCTGACCGCGCTTCTGGGGGGCTTCCTCCTCCTGATGGGGTATCTGGCTCTCAACATCATGCCCCGTGAAGAGGATCCACAGATCGCCATCAGCGGGGGGGCGGTCATCGTCGCCATGCCCGGTGCCAGCCCCCACGAGATCGAAAACATCATCGTCAATCCTCTCGAACGGAAACTCCGTGAGATCAAGGGGATCGAGCACATCTACGGGATGGCAATGGACAATGTCGGCATCGTCAATGTCATGTATTACATCGGTGAAAACCGCGAAGACTCCAACCTCAAACTCTATGACAAGGTGATGCAGAACATGGACACCCTCCCCAAGGGAGCCATGCAACCCCTCATCAAACCCTTTGATATCGACATCGATATTCCCATTGTCACGGTCGCCTTCTACCCCAAAAAAGGGAGCCATACCAGCGATGTCGAACTCTTCAACATCGTCCGGAAGGTGCAACAAGAGATCAACGCTAAGAAGAACGTCGCAAAAACAACCCTCAAGGGGGCACGCAAAGCCCAATACAACATCGAAGTGGACATGGGGAAACTCTCCGCCTACCACCTCTCTCTCGGTCAAATCATGCAAGCCGTACAAGCCGTGGCAGCCGATGTCCCCGATGTCAAGGGGAAAACGCGCGACAACCATCTCGTCATCTTTGGGGTCAAAAATGCCATCGAGAGTATCCAAGACGTAGGGGCACTGATCGTCGCCCAGTACCGAGGCTCTCCGATCTATCTGCGGGATGTCGCCTCAGTCTCCGAGGGGATTGATATCCAAAATTTCCAGACCGCCTCTCTCCGATTCAAGGAAGAAGCCAACGCCACCCGCCTCGGTCCGGAGCGGCACCAAATCACCCTCTCTGTCTCCAAGCTTGGGGGCACCAATGCGGTCTTTGTCGCGGAGGATGTCATCAAGATCCTTGAGGAGCATCGGGAGGCATTTGCCCGTGAGGGGATCGGCTACCTCATCACGCGCAACTACGGGTCTCGCGCCGATGAGGCGGTCAATGAGCTGATGCACCACCTCATCATCACCATCCTCATCATTTCGGTGATGCTCATCTTTGCCCTCGGGTGGAAGGAGTCGCTCATCGTCACCTTCACCGTCCCGGCGATCCTCGCGATTACCCTCTTCATCGCCTACCTTTCGGGTCAGACGATCAACCGGATCACGCTGTTTGCCTTCCTCCTCTCTTTGGGGCTCTTGGTCGATGCGGCCATCATCGTGATCGAAAACATCCACCGCCACCTCCACGATGCGGCTTCGGAGCACAAGGAGATGGGGGCACTCCTCGAAGAGGCGACCGATGAGATTGGGGCTCCGACCAACGTCGCCACCTTGGCAATCATCTTGACGATGGTACCCATGGCCTTCGTCGGGGGGATGATGGGATCGTTTATGAAGCCGATCCCCTACAATGTCCCTGTCGCCCTCATCGCCTCCCTATTTGTCGCTTACATTTTCACCCCATATCTAAGTTTGAAACTTTTGAAAAAACCCCGATGCGGTGACGGTGCCCTTGACCTATCACTTGATGCACCTACCGACGACACCGACGACGACACCGAGGAGACCTCATGACACGCTTGCAAGATTTTATCTACGATATCCTCGGCAGTCGGCGCAAAAAAATGGCCGTATTGGCCTTGACGGCTCTGGCGTTTTTCCTCTCCCTGATGATGTTCCCCACCAAGCTTGTCCTCGCCAAAATGCTTCCGGGCAAGAGCGACAACACCTTCTCAGTCTATGTCGATACCCCCACCGGGAGCTCCATCGAACAGACCCACCGCGTCACATCGTGCGTCACGCACGTCCTCGAAGATGAAAAAGAGGTACGCAACCTCGAGCTCTTTTCCGGGCAGGGGATCCCCCTCGACTACGCCGGTCTGGTCAAGGGCTCAGGGATGAAACGCACCGAAAATGTCGCCGAAATCTCCGTCAATCTCACCGATAAACATACACGGGATGAGCCCTCATTCTTGATGACGCAACGTCTCCGACCTGTCATCAAACGTCGCTGCCTCCCTCTCGTCCCCGGTACCAACATCAAGCTCGTCGAACAACCCGCTGGCCCCCCGACGCTGGCCTCCATCGTCCTCGAAGTCCACGGCGAAAACTTGGAGAGACTCCGCACCCTCGCCAACCAGGTGGCCGATATCTTCACCCATACCGATGGGTTGGTCGATGTCGATGTGATGGCCGATGAGGTGTACGACAAATACGAACTCGTGCCCGAAATCGATAAGATTGCCCGGAGTGGACTGAGCGTCAAACAGGTCAATAATATCCTCTACCTCGCTTTCCAGGGGATGGCCATCGCCCACAAAAACTCACGCAACAAACCCGATCAAATCCCCATTTTCCTCCGCCTCGATGCCAAGACAAAAGACCTCAACTCCGCCAAAATAGGCGATCTTAAGAGCAAACTCACCTCCCTAAATCTGATGAATCAGCGGGGGATGCTCGTCCCCCTGAGTGAAGTGGTCACGATACGCAAAACCCACTCCACCCCCATGATCATGCACAAAGATCTCTCCCGCATGATCAATGTCATCGCTGAGACCGACATGGTCTCTCAGGTCTACCCCCTCCTTGCCGCACGTCAAACCATGATCGACACGTTCAGCCGCACGTACGAAGTGACCAAAGCCGGTCTCTCCACCTATATGTTTGACCTCTATCTCAAAGATCGAAAAACGGGCGAAAAATTTCTCCTGCGCTGGGACGGTGAGATGAAAGTGACGCTCGATACCTTCCGCGATCTCGGGGGGGCGTTTATCGCTGCACTGGTACTGATCTTTCTCTTGCTTGTGGTCTATTACAAGAGCTTTGCCATCAGTGGCATCATCTTGCTCGGTTCCTTCCTCTCGCTGATCGGAGTGATTGTGGGGCACTGGGTCGCCGATCTCGTGACGACTGAGACCTTCTTCCTCACCGCCACGTCGTTGATTGGGTTTATCGCCTTGATGGGGATTAGCTCTCGCAACTCGCTCCTGCTGATCGATTTCACCAAGACCCTGATGGAGTGTCACGGCATGGAGAAGCGGGAGGCAATCGCCGTCGCCGTCGCTACCCGCGCCAAGCCCATCGCACTCACCGCTGTCGCCATCATTCTCGGATCGGCGCTCCTTGCAAGTGATCCGGTCTTTGGAGGATTGGGGGTCGCGCTCATCTCCGGTACCATCGCAGCGGTCTTCGTCTCTCTTATCTTCGTGCCCGTACTGATGCACAGCACCAAGGCGACCGATTTCAACAGCTATGTCGATCACTGTAGGCTCAAAGACATCATCCACTGAAGTCGCGTTCCGAAGTGCACAGCGCATTCGTCAACTGGAACCTCGACTTTTGTCGCGGAGAGCATACGCCCAAATCCGTACAGAGCAAAAGCAGTAGCCGCAATCATCGTATCCATGGACTTTGCGCACAATCATCACCGAACCTATGGGTGCAACTCCATTGTGCACACACCCTATAAACACGACTGCCCATCTTTTCTTTATGGATTTGGGATCCGTGTCGGAGTGTTGTCAGCGATTTAAGTCGCAGCTCCGAAGTCTCTAACAATGCAAAGAGGCAATGAAGGGGGTGGATGTCCTGCCAGGTGCCCCACGCACCCGGACAGGGAGAAGATCTATTCGAACAGTTGGGTACTCTCCTGGATGATGGCCTCAGGAATCTTGGCGATGCTCATAAACTCCGACATTTGGAGCAGGGGGTACATCACCGCAATGTAGTATCTCGGGTCGAGTATTTTGGCTTGTCCCTTTTCGATCAGGATGGGATAGGGGAGCAAAGCGGCGTTTTTGGTGCCGATTTTTTTGACAAACGCCTGTGTACGCTTTGTAAATCGGATTCCGATCAGTGTGGCACCGTTGTGAAGCTTCTGACGGAAGACGACGTTGGGATTTTTCTGGATGCGGTGCAGTAGATTGGTACCGCGTGCTACGGTGGCCATCTCTTGATAGTGAGGCATACCGCTCATGAATTGGAAGGAAGGGAGACGTTGGAATTTGCTGCTGTCTTTGGCATTTTCGAGTCCAGGGAAGGCCGTCGTGACCCGTCGGAGCAGTGCCTTGGCCTTCGTGGGATCAAAGGACGCTTGCATGAACGCTTTGGCGAAGTACATGGGGTTGGTGATGCTGATTTGCTGAGTCTCACGATCGACCAGTAATCGGAGCGATGCCATAAATCCGCGACCCGGATTACTCGCCATTGCGATCAACTCTGGGTCGGTGAATACCAGTGAAATCAAATGTTTTTGCGGATCGAGAGCCGTCTGGGACAGGAGGGTGAAGCCCGCTTTTTTCAGCGCAGCGGCTGCAGCATCAGGCTCCATAAATTTCCCCCGGAGGTGTGCCGAAATCATCCCATTGTTGACCCCGCCGATGTGGGTGCTACTTCGCGACGGCTGGGCACGCTCCTTGCGCTGGGACAGGGGGACATAGTCTGGTGGGAAACGTTTGGAGAATTTGATCGTATGGATATCGCTGCCCGTGTTGCCCTGGACGGATAGGGTGACTTTGGGGGCTTGGATGGGCTTCGGTACGGTCACTTCGATGGTTCTTTTACCAACGGTGACGAGCAGATCAGGCTTAGATTTTTTCGGGGCAGTGTGTGCCGCCCTACGTGTCGATTGGGGGGGAGTGGACGCATGGGACACGGGGGTCTTGGTGGGTGTGACTCCCGTATCGTGCGACCTTTTTTTGGTGTGTGTTTTTTGGGCGACATGGGGAGCGGTTGCATCCGGTGTTGTGGCGTGGCGCGTAGAAGATGGTGCCTCAGGCTGCATGACCTTGGGGGTATTGGCCGCAGTCTCGTGCTTCTTTTTCTCAGGTACTTTGGGGACAGTGACCGGTGCTGCGTGTGTCTCTTTTTTGGCAGAGGGTTTGGCAACAGGGGCCGCAACGGGGGGGGGAGATTGTGCCCCATTGTGAGGGGATACAGTCTCTGTTTTGGGTGAGGTACTCTGCGGTACGACTGGGTGCTGCATGGAGGGTGGCGTCGGTCTCATCATGTAATAATAAGCAAGAACAATCAGGAGAACGATGCCGAACAGCATCACGTTTCTGGGAGAACGCATCGGAGGATCCTTTGTGTGGGTATCAAATCATGCCCCGTCGTCAGCAGACAGGGGGAGACCGCCTGACGGGTGCCGGCAATCTCAAAGGGGGGAGTGGACGCTATTTTTTGGCAGATTTTTTGAGGCGCTGATATTCGTCATATTCCTCTTGAGAAAGGGTATGATCTCCTATATCTTTGACCGAATCTTTTGTGTCATGCGAGATGGTTTTGGTGCTATCGTTCGCATTATCCGAGACATCTTTGACTGAATCTCTTGAGTCGTTGGAGACGGTTTTGGTGCTATCGTTCGCATTATCCGAGACATCTTTGACCGAATCGCGTGAATCGTTGGAGACCGTTTTGACCGAATCTCTTGAGTCGTTGGAGACGGTCTTGGTGGTGTCGTTCGCATTGTCCGAGACATCTTTGACCGAGTCACGTGAATCGTTGGAGATGGTTTTGGTGCTATCGTTCGCATTATCCGAGACATCTTTGACTGAATCGCGTGAATCGTTGGAGACGGTCTTGGTGGTGTCGTTGACATTATCCGAGACATCTTTGACTGAATCGCGTGAATCGTTGGAGACGGTCTTGGTGGTGTCGGTCACATCGTGAGAGACCGATACGGCTGAGTCTTTCATATCCTTGGAAGCGATGGTTGTAGAGTCCTTGAGATCTTTGGTGGTGTTGGTGACGGAGTCTTTGGTGTCTTCTGCCAATTCCACAGCAGAATCCCGCGTATCTTTACTGGTCGAGACTTCAGACGTCTTGAGGTCATCCGACACTTTGACCGAAGAGTCCCGCACATCTTTGCTCACATTGGTCACGGTACGCTCGGCACTTTTGCTGGTCTCCACCGCACCATCTTTCATCGACTCGACCGAATCACGAGCATCCTTGCTCATGCTGGTTGTCGCCTCTTTCATGTCTTTGAACATGTCTCCGAAACTGAAGTCCGCCTGCGCAGTGCTCATCAATGCCGCTGCTGCTACGCAGGAGAGTAGTGTTTTTTTCATCATGGTTCATCCTTTTGCTTTTGAAGATAGCAAAATTTTATCAGCTAATCATTAAAACAAAACTTAATTTATAAAAAAAACTAATATTTTTTTATAGATGTGTAG